>NZ_JACEXH010000071.1:0-16508 GCF_014525465.1 Actinotalea sp. JY-7885
TCCCGCGACGCTGCCGCGGTGGCGTCCGGGGCGGACCGTCGCGTGGGTGGCCGGCGCCGTGCTCGTCGCCGCCGCCCTGAGCCCGCCCGTCGCCGGCGCCGCCCAGCACGACCACCGGCTGCACATGCTCCAGCACCTGCTGCTGGGGATGTACGCGCCGCTGGGGCTCGTGCTCGGCGCCCCGCTCACGGCGCTGCTCGGGAGCCTGCCGCGGCGCCGGGCGCGCGGCTGGGTGCGGGTGCTGCGCTCGCGGCCCGTCCACGTCCTGTCCCACCCCGCGACGGCGGCCGTGCTCAGCACCGGCGGGGTCCTGGTGCTCTACCTCACGCCTCTGTACGGGTGGACGCGCGAGCACGACGCCGTCAACGCGCTCGTGCTGACCCACCTGCTCCTGGCGGGGTGCCTGCTCACGTGGTCGATCGCGGGCCCCGACCCCGCGCCCGGGCGCCCGGGCCTCGCGGTCCGCACGGCCGTCCTGGTCGTCTCCGCCGGGACGCACGCGTTCCTGGCCAAGCTCCTGTACGCACGGGCCGGTGCGGGCCACCCGGGCGGGCACGACCACACGGGCGAGCACGCCGTGGAGGCCGCCCAGCAGGCCGCGACGTGGATGTACTACGGGGGCGACGGCGCCGAGCTGCTGCTCGCGGCCGCGCTGTTCGCGACCTGGTACCGCCTCCGCGGGAGGGAGCGGGCGGCCGTCTAGAGTGGCCGCAGACCTCGGATCTCGTGCGCCGTCCGCGCTCGTCCGTCCCTGCCTGCCGCCGACCTGGAGCACCCTGTGGCCGTCACCGACGACGCGATCGACCGGCTCCCTGCGTCGCGCGCATGACCGGCCTCACCGCGCTCGCCCGCGCGCTCGTCGAGACGCTCGCACACCGGGCGCACGCGCTGGACGTGGCCCTGCACACGGTCCAGGTCAGCGTGGACGGCCGGCTCGTCGTCCAGGCGGCGAACGACCCGCTCGGTCCGGACACCCCGCAGCGGATGTACTCGGTGTCGAAGACGGTCACCGGCCTCGCCGTCGGCATCCTGGCGGACGAAGGCGCGCTGAGCCTCGACGACCCGGTCGTCGGACACTTCCCGGAGATGGCTCCGGTCCACCCGTGGCTGGCGGGCACGACGCTCCGGCACATGCTGTCCATGCGCGGACCGCACCGGTCCACGACGTACCGCAGGGGCGAGGGTGGCTGGCTCGAGTCGTACTTCCGGGTGACGCCGACGCACCCGCCGGGCACCCTGTTCACCTACGACACGAGCGCCTCGTACGTCCTGGCCGCACTCGTCGAGCGGCTCACCGGCGGGTCGCTCGCGCAGTACCTGCGCCCGCGCCTCCTCGACCCGCTCGGGATCGGCGCGGGACTCCGGTTCCTCACCGGCCCGGAGGGCATCGCCCACGGCGGCTCGGGCCTGATCTGCACCCCGCGCGACCTGCTGCGCCTGGCGCACCTGATGCTCGACGACGGCGTGCACGACGGCGCCGCCCTGCTCCCCCGCGGGTACCTGCGCGACGCGACGCGGGCCCAGGCCGACACCGCCACGCAGACGTGGGGCGCGTCGCTGCGACGGGGCTACGGGTACCAGCTGTGGTTGCCGCGGCCGGGGTGCTGGCTCATGTTCGGTCTGGGCGGCCAGATCGTGCTCGGGGACCCGGCCCGCCGTCTCGCCGTCGTCGTCACCGCCGACACGCAGGCCTGCTCGAGCGGCGACCAGCGGCTGCTCGACGACGTCCTCGAGCACCTGGTGGAGCCGCTCGCCGCGCACCTCGACGCGGCGCGCGCAACCGGCCGTGACGTCGTCGGTCCGGCGTCGGAGGTGGCGCTCGAGTGGCCGGCGCCGCACCACGACCCCGCCCACGCGCGTCCCGTCACGGAGCGCTACGTGAACGTGGCGGCCGGACCTGGACCCGCCGAGCTGACCGTCGCACTGGACGCGCGCGGGGGGCACCTCTCCGCGGCGGGCGTGGGCCCCGCCGGCGACGGATGCGACGTCGAGGTGCGGTTCCACGCACCCCGCAGCATCCGTGCGGGCGCCGCCGCCCCGGCCGTCGTCACCGCGGGATGGACCAGCGCGGACACGCTCGACGTGCGCGGCGCCGTGCACGGCGAGGACCTCGCCACCTGGCGCGCCCGGCTCGCGTGGGCCCCCGACGGGACGCTCGCCGTGCAGTCCCAGGTGTTCTGCGAGTCCGCCGACCCCGCCTGGACCTTCCACGGCGCCTACCGCCCGGCCTGACCGCGGAGGTGGTGGGTCACGCCCGCGGTCCGGACGGTCGGAACGCAGGGACCCGGCCGACCGTCATGGGCAGCGCGGCAGTCGCAGGAGCGTCGGCGCCTCGGCGAGCTGCGCCGTCACCGTCCGGCGCCCGGCACCGCCCACCCGGATCTCAACCAGGTCACCGTCGCGTGTCCGCTCGGTCCCGGGTGCGAACCGCGCCTCGAGCTCCACCGCGTCGGGCGTCCACGCGAGGCGGTCCGCGACGAGCCCGCCGCGGCCGCGCAGTCCCGTGATCTCGCCCTCCGGCCAGGCGTCCGGGCACGCCTGAAGGACCGTGACGACGTTCGGCTGCGCCTCGAGGAGCATCGCCGTGACGACCGCGGGCAGCCCGCCGGACGCATCGACGTTGAAGATCGCCCCGGCGTCGTGGGTCGAGACCCCGTTGGTGCCCCAGTGCAGCTCGGCGAGCCATGTGGCACACCGCAAGGCCATCTCGGCGGAACCGAGGCGCGCGGCGGCGACGCCGAGCTGGACCAGCCCGAACGCCATCTCCATGCGCCCCGGGGGCCCGCTGGGGTCCTCGGCGCGCCAGTCGAGGCGACGACGGATCGCCTCGAGCGCGGCGAGCCTCTCGGCGGTTCCGACGCCCGCCTCGTCCTCGTACCAGAACGGGTACAGGTGCGACGCGTGCCGGTGGGGCACGTGGTCCTCGAAGCCGTCGCCGATCCACTCGGCGAGCGCACCGTCGCTGATCCGGTAACCCGGCAGGGAACGCTCGAGCGCCGCCCAGCGTGCGTCGAGTCCGGGGTCGGCACCGGGCACCAGCGCGGCGATGCGGCGGCCGAGCCGGGCGGCGTCCCGCAGCATCGCGACGTCGCTCGTGGCGTCGACGGCCAGCGGCGTCGCGGCACCCGCCGGCGTGTTCTCCGGCGAGTACGACGGCACCACGTGCGCGCGACCGTCGGCACCGGGGACGACGACGTCGCACGAGAACTCGAGCACGTTGACCGTGAGCGGCCACAGCACGTCGCGCAGGAAGTGGTCGTCCCCGGTGGCCGACCAGTAGTCGAAGCCCATCCGGACCATCCACGGGCCGTTGCCGATCCACCAGTGGTGCGGGTAGCGGTGGTTGGTGTGGTCCGCGCGGCCGTGGGTGGTGCACCGGGCCGGGAGCAGCCAGCCGCCCAGCCCGTACACGCGCCGCGCGTTGTCCTCGAAGTCGTGGCGGAACCGCGAGAGCAGGCGGAAGATCGCGGGCACGACCTCCTCGAAACCCGCGACGACAGCCCCGGCGGCGGCACCGTTCTGCACGTTGCCGTTCATCGTGTAGTCCGAGGACCACGCCGGGGACCACGTCCCCTGCCAGACCCCCTGCAGCGTCGGGGGCAGCACCCCGGTCGACGACAGGATCGTGTGCCGGCCGGCGGCGAAGGCGAGCTCGACCGCGAGCCGGTGCGCGCCCTCCTCGTCGCGGCGGACAGCCGCTGCGAGCGCCTCGAGCTCGGGGGTCGGCTCGCCGCCGCCGACGCGGAAACTGGTCCGTCCCACGAGCCCGCCGTGGTCGCGGAGCTGCGCGGCACGGGCCGCGGCCGGCTCGCCCAGCACCGACCGGCACCGTCGCTCGGTGGCGGACGCGTCGAACGCGCCGTCGCCGAGCTGCACGTCGACCGCGACCGCCAGCGTCGCGACGCCAGTGCCGGCCGACACGCGAGCGCGGACCTCGCCCTCGCCGACGTGCTCCACGACCATCTCGACGCCAGGCCCGGCCACGACGACGGTCTGCGCCACCACGTCGGCGAAGTCACCCCGCGGCGAGGTGAGGAGGTGCAGGCGGCCGCGGTCCGACGACGCCCGGGCGCGCACCCGGGCCGCGTAGGCGGCACCGCGGCTCCCGGGTCCGCCGACCGCGGTCTCGCGATTGAGGCACAGCGTCAGGACGCCGTCGACGGGGCCGGGCGCGCGGAGCTCCACCACGAAGACGTCCGCGGCCCGCACGGGCAGCACGGCGATCCGATGCACCCCGGCGGCCGTCGCCCAGTGCGCCGACGCCTCGCCGGACAGGAAGTCGACCGCACGCCGGTACGTGTCGGTGTTCTCCGGACCGCGGCCGCTCGGCTCCCAGGCCAGCCTCGCGGCGGGGAGCAGCGGGTCGGTCCACACCAGTCGGTCGCCCACGTCGGACGCCGCGACGACCTCGTCCGCCAGTGCCGCGGCGCCCGCGGCGTCACCGGCGAGCAGCCGGCTTCGGACCTCCGGCAGGACGTCGGTCATCACGGGCGCCGGAGGCCGGTCGTTGAGCTCGCCGAAGAACTCCTCGTGGGAGATGTCGACGAGGTGGCGCGCCGGCCCGCCGTGGAGAACGGCACCGGCCGAGCCGGTACCGGCGATGATGCCGGCGTCCCAGGTCGGTGCCGTCGAGCGGCTCGAGAACCCGGTGATCACGCCGCCCCCTCCGCCCGGGGCCGGACCGGGGGCCCCGCCGCCTCGCCGGCGAGGGCGCGGCCGTCGGCCGGGGCCTGGATCTGGCTCGTCTGCACACGCCACCTCTCGGATCGGTCTGGGACGGTGCACGTCGTGCACCACCGTCGGGTGGGTGCCGGCCGCCCGCGGCCGGCACCCACCCTCGACGTCAGCCGTTGGCCGCGGCGTACGCCGCGGTGAGCTCCTCGATCACCTGGGCGAGGTCCTCCCCGCGAAGGCGCTCGATCGTCGCCTCGTAGTCCGCCATCTCGATCTGGCCGGTGATGTACTGGTTGTAGGCGTCGATGACCTGCTGCTCGATGGTGGACCAGCGACTGTCGTAGGTCGGCGAGCTGAGCGACTGAGCCGGGTTCGTGACCACGTAGTCCGCGTTCTCGAGCATCTTCTCGTTCGCCTCGTTGACGTACGGGTCAGAGCTCTCGTAGACCACCGCCTTCTCGGACGGACGAGACGAGCTCCACGGCTGCACCTCCCGCTCCCACGCCGCCTGGTCCGTGATCGTGACGACGCCGTCCGCGTCGACCTCGTAGTGCTCGCCCTCGATGCCGTTGGTCATGAGGCCGTGCGCCTCCTCGTCGAGGAGCGCGTCGATGAAGCCGAGCACCCTGCGCAGCTCCTCCTCCGTCTCCACCTCGCTCTTGGGCATCGCGAGCCAACCCCCCATGCCGCCGGCCGTGTCGGAGAGGATCCGCCGCGGCACGTCGTCGTGGGTCAGGTCGTTGATCAGCGCCCACGCCATCGGGGTGTTCGGGTCGGCGCTCCTGGCCGTGGCCATGTAGTTCTTCGCCTCGAAGAGACCCGCCACGATGATGCCGCCCTTGCCGCGCGCGATGCCGTCCAGCTGGTTCTGCTTCTGGACGGTGACGAACTCCTGGTTCACCCACCCGTTCTCGTACACGCCCCGGTACCACGCCATCGCCTCCTTGAAGGCGTCGGTGGTGAAGGACGGGACGACCTCGCCGTCGTCGGTGACCTCGAACTCGACCCCGGCCCCGAAGTACCCGGCCAGAGACTCGAACGCGAGGGAGAAGCTCTCCTCGCGGTCGTAGAACCCGACCGTGTCGTGCTGGCCGTTGCCGTCCGGGTCGTCCTCGGTGAAGGCGCGAGCGATCTCGGTGAGCTCGTCGATCGTGCTCGGGACCTCGAGGCCCAGGTTGTCGAGCCAGTCCTGCCGCACCATGACGCCGTAGCGGGCCAGGAACCGCTGGTACGGCACTCCGTAGAGGGCGCCGTCGATGCGGGCCGACTCGATGGTCTCCTCGGGGATCTGCGCCAGGTTCGGGAACTCGTCGATGTACTCCTCGATGTCCCAGAACATCCCGGAGCCGAGCGCCGAGCGCACCGGCGTACTCGCCACCGGCCCCATGGTGACGAGATCGGCGAGCTGCCCGGAGGCCAGCGACGCGTTGAGCTTCTCCTCCTTCGAGGCGTCCGGCACCCACTGGACGTCGATCTCGACCCCGGTGTACTCCTCGATCGCGCGCTCGATGGGACCGTTCTTCTCCGGTGTCGACGGGGTGTGGACCACCGTCATCCACGTGATGGGGCCCTGCGCGGTGCCGCCCTCGGCCTCACCGCCCGAGGCGTCGCCGCACGCGGCGAGCGCGAGCGCCAGCACCGTCGCCGACGCCACCGCCGTTCCGTTCCTGCGGTTGATCATGTGATCCCTTCGGTGTGCCAGGTCTTCGCCTCCCGCGCCGTCGCGGGGGCGGTCGTGTCGATCTGCCGAGCCGCCGCACTGGCTCCCGGAGCGCGACAGGGGCGCGCGGGCCACGGGTCGCGCGATTGCGCCGTGCACCGCTCGTACCGACCCCCGGCTCGTCGGACAGCGGCGAGGACGATCGGCGCGCCCTTCTGCTCTCCGTTGAGCGTGGTGTCGGAAGTCGACGAGAAACCGGTTTCCGGGAAGGTATCCGACCGCCGCTCCGTCCCGCAAGGGTCACGGCGTCGGGCAGGGTCACGGCTGCGGGCAGCGCACCTCGCGTGGCGGCTCGACGTACGCGCCACTACCGGGTCCCAGCATCCCGTCGCTAGATTGGGCGCGCCGCGCACGGGAGACGATTCCTGGACGTGGCGTCGGGAGGCGTCGGGCCTCCGCACCCCTCGCGCCCCCGTGACCAGCGCATCGACGTCACGGTCGGCCCCGATCCCGGCCACCGTCGCAGAAGGGACGCACGATGCGGCGCCACGCGAAGAGCGGGCCGACGATCTCCCAGGTGGCGGACGCCGCAGGGGTTTCGCGCGCGACCGTGTCCCGGGTCATGAACGGCCAGGCCACGGTCGCGGCCGACATCGCGGAGCGGGTTCGCGTCGCCGCCGCGGACCTCCGGTACCGGCCCAGCACCGTGGCGCGCAGCCTCTCGCTCGGCCGCACCAACTCCGTGGCCCTGGTCGTCCCGGACCTCGGCAACCCGATGTTCCAGCAGATCCTGCGGGGAGCGGTCGCCGCGGCCGAGCCCTTCGGCTTCCGGTTCCTCGTGGCGGAGACGGTGGAGAACGCGGCGGCGGAGGCGGAGATCGCGCTCGAGGCACGCCTGAGATGCGACGCCCTGATCCTCGCCGCCCCCCGCAGCCCCGACCCCGTCCTGCGGGAGCTCCTGGCCCAGGCCCAGCCCGCGGTTCTGATCAACCGCGACCTCGGCACACCGGACGTCCCCACCGTGCAGGTCGACTACGGCGCAGGGATCCGCAGCCTGGCCGACCACCTCGTGGCACTGGGCCACCGTGAGATCGCCTACGTCGCCGGTCCGCGCGGCAGCACCTCGCAAGGGCTACGCCGCCGGGCGCTCGACGAGGCCCGCGAGCGGCACCCCGGACTGCGCGTCACGACTCTGCCGTGCGGCTCGACGGTCGACGACGGCTACCGCGTCACCGAGGACGTCCTCGCCTCCCGGGCGACGGCCGTCGTGGCCTTCAACGACTTGGTCGCGATCGGCCTGCTCGCGCGCCTCAACGAGATCGGGGTCCACGTCCCCGCCGACCTCTCGGTCGCGGGGTTCGACGACGTGGAGCTCGCGCGGTACACGACCCCGTCCCTGACGACGGTCTCCGTGCCTCAGGCGGACCTGGGCCGGCGCGCGTGGGGGCTCTTGCACGGGCTCATGACGTCGCCGGCACCACGGACCCCGCCGCGGCGCCGCCCCACGGCGGTTCCTGGATCGCCCCTCGTGATGCCGGAGCTCGTGGCACGGTCGAGCACCGGACCGGTGCCGCCCGCTCGGCGCCTCGCCACGGTCTCGACCGACCGCGCCGGCCTCCACAGGATGGCCCCGGAGGAACGGGCGACCTGGACGCGCGCGGGCGACGGGTGGGTGCTCGCCGCCGGCGACCAGCCCTTGGCCCGGTACGCGGACGGGGTGGCCATGCCGGGCGTGCACAGCCCGCGGCCCCACCTGCACCCCGTGCACTCGCTCGGCGGCGTCGCCCTGACGCAGGTGACGCCCGCAGACCACCGCCACCACTACGGCGTCTCGATGGCCGTGCCCGACGTCAACGGGACGACCTACTGGGGCGGACGCACCTTCGTCCGAGGCCAGGGCCCGACGCTCCTGTCGAACCACGGCCGCCAGCGGATCGTGGCGGCGTCGGTCCGCCACGACCGGGCCACGCTGGCGCACGACGTGCGGTGGACCGATGAGCACGGGACGGACCAGCTGCTCGAGGAACGCTGGATCACCGGGCTCGTCCTCGGGGATGTCGGGGCGTGGGCGCTCGGGTGGTCGGGCCGCCTGCACGCTCGCGACGCCGACGTCGTCATCGCGAGCCCGGCGACGAGCGGGCGGCCCGGCGCAGGCTACGGCGGTCTCTTCTGGCGCCTGCCGCCCGCGGCGGAGACGACCACGCTCACAGCGGACGGGACCGGGGACGCACACGGCTCCCGGTCCCCGTGGCTCGCGATCGCGCGGTACACGGGCGACGCGTGGAGCACGCTCCTGCTCGTCCAGCCGGGCGAGGTGCACCCCTGGTTCGTCCGCGTCGCGGACTACGTCGGCGCCGGGCCCGCACTCGCACCGGACGCCCTCCGGACGATCGGGGCCGGTACGTCGCACCACGTCGAACTCGTCGCCGTCGTCCTCGACCGGCGGCTCGGAGCGGACGACGCGGCGGACCTGGCGCAGTTCGCCGTGGCCCGCGTGCGTGCGGCTGCGCCGGGGCATGACGCCCGGGCGACGACCCACGGCTGACTGCGACGCACGAGCGCCGTCGACGTCGCGACGTACCCGCCCCTCCCGGATGCGAGCACCGTCGTTCCCGGACATCGTGTCTCCTGATCATCGCGACAAGGAGGCACGAGTGGGATCACGGAGGCCGTACCTGATCACCGGGGCCGCGGGCAGAGCGGCTCGCGGGATCCGTCCGATCCTGCGCGCCCAGGGGGTCGAGCTGATCCTCCTCGACCGGGAGCCGATGGCGGCCCAGCCGGGCGAGACGGCCGTCCGGGCGGACCTCACGGACGCCGAGGCGGTCCGGGACGCCGTGCGCGGCACCGGCATGGTCGTGCACCTCGGCGGCATCCCGCACGACCGGCCCTGGCACGAGCTCGCGAGCGCGAACGTCGACGGCACGCGGGTAGTGCTCGAGGCCGCCGCTCAGGAGGGTGTGCGCCACGTCCTGGTCGCCAGCTCGAACCACGCCGTCGGCTCCTGGCCGGTGCCGGTGACGCCGGTCGAGCACCTCCCGCCGCGGCCCGACTCCTACTACGGGGCGAGCAAGGCGGCGGTGGAGGCCCTGGGCTCGCTCCTTGCCGACCGGCACGGCCTCGTGGTCACGCTGGCACGCATCGGGACGATCGAGGAGACGCCGTCGAGCACCCGCGCGCTGTCCACGTGGCTCTCGCACGCCGACCTCGTCCGGCTCGTCCACGCCGCGGCGACGCACGACGTCCCCGGGGCGCACGTGGTCTGGGCCATCTCGCGCAACACGCGCCGATGGTTCTCCCTCGAGCCGGGACACGCCATCGGCTACCACCCCCAGGACGACGCCGAGGTCTACGCGGCCCGGCTGGGTCCGCAGGACGACGACGCCGGCGACCTCATCGGCGGCGGCCAGGCCGGCCCCGTGCACGCTCTCGGCGTCGCGCGCTGAGCGCGCGCCGCCCAAGGGCTCAGATGTTGAAGCCCAGGGCGCGCAGCTGCTCGCGGCCGTCGTCCGTGATCTTCTCGGGGCCCCACGGCGGCATCCAGACCCAGTTGATGCGGAAGCCGTCGACGACGCCCTCGAGCGCCGCGGCGGACTGGTCCTCGATGACGTCGGTCAGCGGGCAGGCCGCGGACGTCAGCGTCATGTCGATGACGGCGTGGTTGTTCTGGTCGAGCGCGACGCCGTAGATCAGGCCGAGGTCGACGACGTTGATGCCGAGCTCGGGGTCGATGACGTCGCGCAGCGCCTCCTCGACGTCCGCGGCGTTCGGCGGCATCGGGCTCTGGCCCGGTGTCCCGGGGGTCGTGGTGGTCATGCGTCCTCCTCGGTGGGTCGTGCTGTCGCGTCCGGCGCCGGCTCCCCGGCACGGCCCGACTGGATCAGGGCGTCGCGCAGTGCCGACCATCCCAGCAGCGCGCACTTGATGCGCGCGGGGTAGCGCGCCACCCCGGTGAGCGCGGTGGCGTCACCGAGCTTGTCCTCGGACTCCTCGTCGAGGCCCTCGCCGCGCGCATGCATGAGGCGTCGGAACGTGTCCGCCAGGTCCTCGGCCGCCTCGACAGGCGTGCCGCTCACCAGCTCGGACATGATCGAGACGGAGGCCTGGGAGATCGAGCACCCCTGCCCCTCCCAGCTCACGCGGTCGATCGTGTCGCCGTCGAGGTGCACCCGCAGGCGCACCTCGTCGCCGCAGGTCGGGTTCACCTGGAACGACTCGGCGGTGAAGCCGTCGGCCAGGCCGCGCCCGTGGGGCGACTTGGCGTGGTCGAGGATGAGCTGCTGGTACAGCTGCTCCATCGGGCTGCTCATGCGGTACCGCTCCCGAGTCCGAAGAAGGGCCGGACGGACGCGAGGGCCTCGCCGAAGATGGCGACCTCGTCCGGCGTGGTGTAGACGGCCGCGGACGCGCGCGCCGTGGCCGCGACGCCGAAGCGGCGGTGCAGGGGCTGCGCGCAGTGGTGGCCGACGCGGACGGCGACACCCGCGTCGTCGAGCACCTGGCCGACGTCGTGCGCGTGCACGCCCTCGACGACGAACGACACGGCCGCGAGCCGGTCGCGGACGTCCGTCGGGCCGACGACGCGCACGCCCGGCACGGCCGCGACGGCGTCGAGCAGCAGCGCGGCGATCTCGCGCTCGTGCGCCGCGACCGCGTCCATGCCCAGCTCGCGCAGGTAGCGCGCCGCGGCGCCCATCGCGACCGCCTGGGCGACCATCTGGGTGCCGGCCTCGAAGCGCTGCGGCGGCGGGGCGTACGTCGTCGTCTCCATGGTGACGACCTCGACCATCGAGCCGCCCGTGGTCACGGGCGGCATGGCCTCGAGCAGCTCGCGCCGCCCGTACAGCGCGCCGACGCCCGTCGGGCCGAGCATCTTGTGGCCCGAGAAGGCCGCGAAGTCGACGCCGAGCGCGTGCAGGTCCACGGGCAGGTGGGGCACGCTCTGGCACGCGTCGAGCACCGTCAGCGCGCCGACCTCGCGGGCGCGGGCGACGAACGCGGACACGTCCGTGACGGCGCCGGTGACGTTCGAGGCGTGCGTGAAGGCCAGCACCTTGGTGCGCTCGGTGACCGTGGTGGCCAGCTCGTCGGTGCGCAGCCGGCCGTCGTCGTCCACGCCGATCCACCGCAGCACGGCGCCGGTGCGGGCGCACAGCTCCTGCCACGGCACGAGGTTGGCGTGGTGCTCGGTCTCGGTGACGACGATCTCGTCACCCGGCGCGAGGGCGAACCGCCGCGAGGCCGCTCCCCCGCGCCCGAGCGTCGCGTTGGACAGCGCGTACGCCACGAGGTTGAGCCCCGCGGTCGCGTTGGTCTGCCACACGATCTCGTCGACGTCGGCGCCGACGAGGTCGGCGACCTCCTGCCGCGCCTGCTCGAAGGCCTCGGTGGCCTCCTCGGCGAGCTGGTGCGCGCCGCGGTGCACGGCGGCGTTGCGCTGCAGGTAGAAGTCCTGCTCGGCGTCCAGCACGACGTCGGGCTTCTGCGACGTCGCGCCCGAGTCCAGGTAGACGAGCGGGCGACCGCCCCGCACGGTGCGCGTCAGCAGCGGGAAGTCGGCGCGCACGGCCGCCAGCTCCGCCGGGGTGAGCACGTGCCCGGAGCCCGCGGCGTGCGGCTCGAGAACGGCTGTCATGGTTTCCTCCGGCGGAGCGACGGCGTGGGGACGGGTGCGGTCGAGCGTGACGCTCAGGCCTTGGTCAGGAACCGGTCGTAGCCCTCGGCCTCGAGGCGGTTGGCGAGCTCGGGGCCACCCTCCTCGGCGATCCGCCCGTCGACGAAGACGTGGACGAAGTCGGGCTCGATGTAGCGCAGGATGCGCGTGTAGTGCGTGATGAGCAGGACGCCGACCTCACCGGTCGACCGCACGCGGTTGACGCCCTCGGACACGACGCGCAGCGCGTCGACGTCGAGGCCCGAGTCGGTCTCGTCGAGGATCGCGATGCGCGGCTTGAGGAGCTCCATCTGCAGGATCTCGTGGCGCTTCTTCTCGCCGCCGGAGAAGCCCTCGTTGACGTTGCGCTCGGCGAACGTCGGGTCCATGCGGAGCTGCTCCATGGCGCCCTTCATGTCCTTGACCCAGTGGCGCAGCGCCGGCGCCTCGCCGTCGATCGCGGTCTTGGCCGTGCGCAGGAAGTTCGAGACGCTGACGCCGGGGACCTCGACGGGGTACTGCATCGCGAGGAACATGCCGGCGCGGGCGCGCTCGTCCACGCTCATGGCCAGGACGTCCTCGCCGTCGAGCAGCACGGTGCCCGAGGTGATCTCGTACTTGGGGTGGCCCGCGAGCGAGTACGCGAGCGTCGACTTGCCGGAGCCGTTCGGCCCCATGATCGCGTGGGTCTCGCCGCTGCGGACGGTGAGGTCGACGCCGCGGAGGATCGGCTTGGGGCCCTCCTTGGTCTCGACGCTGACGTGCAGGTCGCGGATCTCGAGCGTGGTCATGCGGTTCTCCTCAGACGTTGGCGGTGACGTCGATGTCGACGAGCACGCGCTCGCCGTCGATCGTCACGGGGTAGACGGGGACGGGCCGGGTGGCCGGCAGGGCGAGGGGCTGTCCGGTGCGCAGGTCGAACGTCGAGCCGTGCAGCCAGCACTCGATCGTGCAGCCGTCGACGTCGCCGTCGGACAGGGACACCTGGCCGTGCGAGCAGATGTCGCTCACGGCGTGCCACTGCCCGTCGGCGTCGCGCACGACGGCGACGGGGACGGGTCCGGACTCGCCCTCCAGCTCGACGCGCAGCGCCGTGCCCGGCTCGACGTCGGCCGTCATGCAGGCGAGCTGGGCGCTCATGCCGAGATGACCGGGTTGTTCGCCGAGACGTCGGTGGGCTCGGAGTCGGACACGGTGCCGGGCACGCCCACCGGGCCGGCCGGGGCCGGCGCGCCCTGGGCCTGCTGGATGACGGACATGCTCTTCTCGAGCTCGGCGTCGATCGCGGCGACGAGCCGCTCCTCGACCTCGGGCAGGCCGATCTGCTGCACGAGCTCGGCGAAGAAGCCCTTGACGACGAGGCGACGGGCGTCGGCCTCGGGGATGCCGCGCGCGCGCAGGTAGAAGAGCTGCTCGTCGTCGAACCGGCCGGTCGCCGAGGCGTGGCCGGCACCCTCGATGAGGCCCGTCTCGATCTCGAGGTTGGGCACCGAGTCGGCGCGGGCGCCGTCGGACAGGACCAGGTTGCGGTTGAGCTCGTAGGTGTCCGTGCCCTCGGCGTTGGCGCGGATCAGCACGTCGCCGACCCAGACGGTGTGGGCGCCGGCGCCCTGGAGCGCACCCTTGTACGTCACGCGCGAGCGGCACGACGGCACGGCGTGGTCGACGAAGAGCCGGTGCTCCTGGTGCTGGTCGGCGTCCGCGAAGTACAGGCCGAGCGCCTCGACCGAGCCGCCCTCGCCCGTGAACTCGGCGTCCGGCGTGACGCGCACGACGTCGCCCCCGAGCGTCACCACGATGTGCTTGACGCTCGCGTCGCGGCCCAGGCGGATGCGGTGCGACGACGCGTGCACGGAGCCGGGCGCCCAGTCCTGGATCGAGACGACCGTCAGGTGCGCCCCGTCCTCGGCGACGACCTCGATCGTCTCGGTCAGGTCCGCGCGGCCGATGTGGTCGATGACCACCACGGCCTCGCTGAGCGGCTTGGCGTGCAGGAGCAGGTGGACGGCCGACGGCTCGGCGGCGCCCTGGAGGGCGTCGGCGACCGGCAGGCCCTCGACGCGGATGCTCGTCGCGGTCGAGGCCACGGCCTGGGCCGGGACCGTCACCACGGTGGCCTCCCGGAACGAGGACCACGCGACCGCCGCGGTCCGGTCCCCCGGCTTGCCGGCGGTGCCCAGGCGCGCGTCGTCCCGGCCGACGATCTCGACCTGGACCTCGGGCGCCTCGACGACCGTGACCTGCGTGGCGGTGCCCTCGAGGCCGACGCCGTCGGCGTCGAAGAGCGGGGCGAGCCGGTCGACCGGCGAGAAGCGCCACTCCTCCTCGCGCCCGTTGGGCACGGGGAAGGCGGCGAGGTCGAACGACGTCGTGCGTGCCGCGCGCGACGTCTCGGGCGTGCCGCCCGTGCCGTGCGTGTGCGCGCCGTCGGCGACGGCCCGGCTGTGGTCGGTCGTCAGGTCGGTGGCCATGTCGGTGGTGTGGGCCTCTCGGGTGGGTTGCGGGGCTGGGACGGGGGCGGCGTCGGCCATCAGCCGACGGAGCCTTCCATCTGCAGCTCGATCAGCCGGTTGAGCTCGAGCGCGTACTCCATGGGCAGCTCGCGCGCGATGGGCTCGACGAACCCGCGCACGATCATCGCCATGGCCTCGGTCTCCGCCATGCCGCGGGACATGAGGTAGAAGAGCTGGTCCTCGCTGACGCGCGAGACCGTCGCCTCGTGCCCCATGGAGACGTCGTCCTCGCGGACGTCGACGTAGGGGTAGGTGTCGGACCGCGAGATCTGGTCCACCAGGAGCGCGTCGCACAGGACGGTCGAGGCGGAGTGCTCGGCGCCCTCGAGGACCTGGACCAGGCCGCGGTAGGAGGTGCGGCCGCCGCCACGCGCGACCGACTTGGAGATGATCGACGACGACGTCCGGGGCGCGGCGTGCACCATCTTGGCGCCCGCGTCCTGATGCTGGCCCTCGCCCGCGAAGGCGATGGAGAGCGTCTCGCCCTTGGCGTGCTCGCCCATGAGGTAGATGGCCGGGTACTTCATCGTCACCTTGGAGCCGATGTTGCCGTCGACCCACTCCATGGTGGCGCCCTCGGCGGCCGTCGCGCGCTTGGTCACGAGGTTGTAGACGTTGTTCGACCAGTTCTGGATGGTCGTGTAGCGCACGCGGGCGTTCTTCTTGACGATGATCTCGACGACGGCGGAGTGCAGGGAGTCCGAGGTGTAGATCGGCGCCGTGCAGCCCTCGACGTAGTGCACGTAGGAGCCCTCGTCGGCGATGATCAGGGTGCGCTCGAACTGGCCCATGTTCTCGGTGTTGATCCGGAAGTAGGCCTGCAGCGGGATCTCGACGTGCACGCCCGGCGGCACGTAGACGAACGAGCCGCCCGACCACACGGCCGTGTTGAGCGCCGCGAACTTGTTGTCGCCGGACGGGATCACCGAGCCGAAGTACTGCTCGAAGATCTCCGGGTACTCGCGCAGGCCCGTGTCGGTGTCGACGAAGATGACGCCCTGCTCCTCCAAGTCCTCGCGGATCTGGTGGTAGACGACCTCGGACTCGTACTGCGCCGCGACGCCGGCCACGAGGCGCTGCTTCTCGGCCTCCGGGATGCCCAGGCGGTCGTAGGTGTTCTTGATGTCCTCGGGCAGCTCGTCCCAGGAGGTCGCCTGCTTCTCCGTGGACCGCACGAAGTACTTGATGTTGTCGAAGTCGATGCCCGACAGGTCCGAGCCCCAGTTCGGCATGGGCTTCTTCTCGAACAGCCGCAGGGCGCGCAGGCGCGTCTTGAGCATCCACTCGGGCTCGTTCTTCAGCGCCGAGATGTTCCGGACGACCTCCTCGGACAGACCACGCTTGGCGGTCATGCCGGCGGCGTCGCTGTCGTGCCAGCCGTACCCGTAGCTGCCGATCGAGGCGATGATCTCCTCGTCGGTGGACATGGGCTCGGTGGGTGCGCTCATCGTGTTCCCTCCACGGTCCCGGGAGCGGGACGGTCGGATGCTGCTGGGTGGTCGTCGTTCCGGTCGTGCCGGGTCGTGCGGGTGCTGGTCGTGGCGCCGGTGGGGACCGGCACGTGCGTCGTGCACACGTGCCCGCCCGCGGCGAGGGTCGAGAGCCGCTGGACGTGGACGTCCAGCAGACGGGAGAACAGCCGCGCCTCGGCCTCGCAGAGCTGGGGGTGCAGCGCGGCGACGTCCTGGACGGGGCAGTGCCCCTGGCACAGCTGGACGGCGCGCCCGCCGGGGACGGGACGCACCGAGGCGGCGTAGCCCTCGGCGGCGAGGCCGGTCGCGAGCGCCGCGACGCGGTCGGTCACGGGGGCCTGGTGGGGTCCGGCCGCGAGGACGCCGTCGGCGTCGTGCGCGAGCAGGCGCTCCTCGAGCAGCGCGACGCGCCGGTCGGCGAAGGCGCGCACGGCGTCCGGCCCGCCCACCTCGGCGAGGAAGGCGAGCGCCTGGGTCGCGAGGTCGGAGTAGGCGCTGCTCAGGGCGGCCTGGCCGCGCTCGGTCGCGACGTAGCG
>NZ_JACEXH010000006.1:0-41933 GCF_014525465.1 Actinotalea sp. JY-7885
CACCCGGCGGCGTCCGTCCCGACGCCGTACCAGCCGCCGCTGCCGATGCCGGCCGCGTCGGCGCCCGCGCCGGTGACGCCCGCCGCGGCGCCCGCCCCGGCCCGGTTCTCCCCGCAGACGTTCACCCCGCAGACGTTCACGCCGCAGTCGAGCACGGGCGCGTTCGACGACGAGGTGACCAACATGCTCGCGCAGCGGGCCGACATCGCCCAGCAGGCGCTCGCCGAGCTGAGCCAGCTGTCGAGCTACCGCCCGGCGGTCAGCGGCAGTGGCGCCTCGACGCTGGCACGGCGCACGCCCGGCACCATCCCGGCCGCGCCGGAGATCAAGCTGGCCCCGGCCGGGCAGCGCGTCGAGCGCGACGCGCACCAGGTGCGCTCGCTCCTGTCGAGCTTCCAGTCGGGCACCACCCGTGGCCGTCAGGCCGCACCCGCTGCCGACCAGGCCGCACAGACTCCCGCCGGGGCCCCCGGCGGGTACGAGGACGGTCCGCGCGACGGCCACGGCGAACCCGTGACCACGCCGGACACCGACCTGAACCAGCGGGGCACCTCATGGTGACCGCGCGCACCATCCCCAGCCGCCAGCAGGCCGGCAACCTCGAGGAGGACAAGTGACAGCGCTCAGCTCAGAGGCAGCCAACTTCGGCTGGCTCCTGGACAACTTCGTGAAGACGGTCCCGGGCACGCGGCACACGCTCGTCGTGTCCGCGGACGGGCTTCTCATGGCCATGTCGGAGAACCTGGACCGCACCAGCGGCGACCAGATGGCGGCGATCGTGGCCGGCATGTCGAGCCTCACGCGCGGCGCGGCCCGGCAGCTGCACGCGGGCGACGTCCGTCAGGCGATCATCGAGATGGACGAGCTCTTCGTCTTCCTCATGAGCGTCTCGAACGGCTCGGTGCTGGCGGTCGTCGCCGACGCGACGTGCGACGTCGGTCTGATCGGCTACGAGATGGCGATGCTCGTCTCCCGTACCGAGACGACCCTCACGCCGCAGCTCGTCACCGAGATGCGCGGCCAGCTCCCGGTCAACGGCGCCGTCCGCACCTCGGTCGTGTGAGCGAGCCGATGGCCAATCACCAGGACGACGGCGTCGAGTACGAGGCGCGCACCGTCCGTCCGTACGCGGTCACCGGCGGCCGGGTCCGCGCCGCGAACTCCGACCTGCCCCTCGAGGCCCTCATCGAGGTGCTGCCGGGGGCGGTCAGCAGCCAGGGCCTCCCGCCCGAGAAGCGCGCCATCCTGCAGCACGCCGCCCACACCTTCGTGTCCGTCGCCGAGCTCTCGGCGCTCCTGCGCCTGCCGCTGGGCGTCGTGCGCATCCTCGTGACGGACCTGTCCGAGTCCGGATTCGTCCGGGTCCACACCTCGACGCCGGTCAGTGTTCACACCGGTCAGTCCCCCGCCCTGTCCCTGAGCGTGCTGGAGAGTGTTCTCAATGGCATATCCGCCCTCTGACACCGCCGCTGTGGCCGACCGGACCCCGGTCGGCGGGGGTGTCGCACCTACTGTCGTCAAGATCGTCGTCGCGGGCGGCTTCGCCGTCGGCAAGACGACGTTCATCGGCTCGATCTCCGACATCGAGCCGCTCAACACCGAGGCCGCGATGACGGAGCACTCCGTCGGCGTGGACGACGCCGGTGGCGTGACCGACCGCAAGACGACCACGACGGTCGCCATGGACTTCGGTCGTATCGCGCTCCCCGGCTCCCTCTGGCTCTACCTGTTCGGCACGCCCGGGCAGGACCGGTTCCTGTTCATGTGGGACGACCTGGTGCGCGGCGCCATCGGCGCGGTCGTCCTGGTCGACACCGAGCGGCTCGACCAGTGCTTCCCGGCCGTCGACTACTTCGAGAGCCGCGGCATCCCGTTCGTCGTCGCCGTCAACTGCTTCGACGGCGTCGCGCGGCACCAGCTCGACGACGTGCGCGAGGCCCTCTCGGTCCCGGCGCACGTGCCGCTGATGTACACCGACGCCCGCTCGCGGGCGGCGACCAAGCAGACGCTGATCGCGCTCGTGCAGCTCGCGATGGAGCGGCTGCGCGGCTGAGCACCGTGCCGCGGCCTGCTGGGCTCCACGGAGCTCAGCAGGCCGGCTCGGCGTCGTGCGCGGCGCGGATCTCGACGACGTAGCTCGGGCCCCGCGTGTCGACCTCGTCCAACGGGTCGCTCTGCTCGACGACGAAGACCGCCGGAGCGCCCTCGACCGTGCTCGACCAGCACGCGACCGGGGCGATCACGTCCCGGCGGTCCGGGGTCGGCTCGACGCTGGTCCAACCGCGCTCGAGCAGGACGCCGTCGTAGTGCGGGACGGCCGTGGCGGGGTCCGCCCCGTCGTACATGACGACCGCGGCGGCGGCGCCGTCCGGGCCGCAGTAGGCCGTCCGGTGCTCATGCGCCTCGGTCGTTCCGGGGACAGCCAGGTCGAGCTCCGGGCGCTCGACGAGCACGTCCATGAGCGCCTCGTCGCGCTCGGAGACGCACCCCGGTTCGGACATGAGCAGTGGGATGGCCAGCACCGCCACCACCGCACCGGCCGCGAGGATGCCGAGACCCGTGGCGAGGGCCGGGACCTGACGTCGCACGGGTACCTGCACGGGAGGCGTGGTCATGGCACGAGCATCGCGCCGGTCGCCCGCGGCCGACATCCGACCGAGGTCGGACGGGCCCCGCGCCCGCCTCCACCCGGGACCCGCCGGCGGCTGGCTAGGCTCGGCGCGACGGCAGGCCCGCCAGGGCGCCGAGGACGGACGGAGATGATCTACGCGGACGGCTCCGCGCTCAGCCGGGCGCTGGCGCCGGGCGTCGAGGCGGCCTCGTGGCTCCGGTTCGCCGCGGAGCACGAGTCGGAGATCGTCACCTCGCCGCTCGGGCTCACGGAGCTGCGTCGTGCGGCCGCCCTCGACGGACCCGTCGCCCGCGCGCACGCGCACCGCATCGCGGAGGAGGTGCGGGTGGTGCGCTTCTCCGACAAGGCGCTCGCCGAGGCCGCGGTCATGCCCGCCGTGCTGTCGCCCTTCCAGGCGCTCCACCTCGGCGTCGCCGTCGCGGAACCCGACGTCGACGCGCTCGCGACCTACGACGCCCTGCTCGCGCGGGTCGCGGCGACCTACGCGGTCCACGTCGTCACGCCCGGCCGCCAGGCGACGTGGTGGAAGGCGTGAGCCGGGCGGTGCGCCTCAGGCTCGCAGCGCGGCGAGCAAGGAGACGGTGAGGCCGATGATGACGGCGTTGAAGACGAAGGCGACCAGCACCTGGCCCGTGACGACGCGACGCAGCGCGGTGCCCGCCACCGTGACGTCGCCGGTCCCGAAGGTCGTCGCGACGCTCGTCGCGACGTACAGGTAGTCGGCGAACGTCCGCTCGTCGTCGTCGACGAAGCGCAACGGGCGCGCCGCTCCGTCGCCGTGGTCGCGGCGCAGGTAGTCGAGCGCGAAGGTGAGCACCATGGTCGACCAGGACGCCACGATGAGGACGACGGCCAGCGCCGTCAGGACCCCCGGCGGGAGCGACGAGGGAAGCGCGCCGGCCTGGGGCAGCACGACGACGGCGGCCCCCATGGCCAGGACGGCGACCACGAGCGCCGCCCCGGTGCCGGGCTCCGCGAAGTAGACCCAGCGGTTCACGAACCCACCCACGGGCATGCGCGCGACCGCCCGGTCGAGGACGTCTTGCGGGGCGCCCGCGTAGACGGTGAGGGTGAGCAGCACGTGCACGCCCTGGTACGCCGTGAGGGCGAGCAGCACGGTGTCGGCCACGAGGCCGCTCGGCGGCGTCGGCGCGTCGGCGGGCAGCGTGAGCCCTTGCGCGACCAGCACACCGAGCGCGACGACGAACGCCGCGCCCGAGCGGCGGGTCTCAGGGAGCAGCGCGTCCCTCACGAGGCGTCGAGCGGTGGCGGCGCGGGCGCGCAGCGTGGACATGGGGGACCTTCCGGTGGGGCGCGCGCCGGCCGATCAGGCTGGGCGCACGCGGTCGTGCGGCCGCGCCGGGCGCGGCGGGGCGGCGCGAGCCGCCGGGGGATGGGCTCAGGCTAGCGGCGGGCGCTGGCCGGTCGTGCCGCGCCGGACCCGCGCGCGGCACTGGCACAATGGGCGCCGCACGGGCCCGGTCACGCCGGATCCGTGGGGAGGGCTGGCTGAGCGGCCGAAAGCGACGGTCTTGAAAACCGTTGGTGCGGTGACCCCGCACTCAAGGGTTCGAATCCCTTGCCCTCCGCCGCCGAGGTGTAGGTGCAGGTCACAGGCGTGCAGTGACGTATCAACTGGACCCGGTGCGGCCTGCGCCTAAGACGCCCTGGGGGTCGCCTGGACCGTGATCGCTGCTCCGTGAACTAACAGTGAACTAACGGCCGCACTAACGACCGCCATGGTGTGGTCACACGGGTCTCACCAGCGATCGTCCGGACGAAGCCCAACGGGTGAAACGTCAGGGGCTCCGCCGCCGGCAAATCCGCGTGTGGCGGGCGTGTCCTGCGTGCGCCTACGCGTCGTGTGGGCACGGCTCGATAGCGTAGGTGCGTGTCCGATGCGTTGGTGGCGGTCGCGCCCACGCTGGCGCGTGACCTGGGAGCACGGGGGAGCAGGTCAGCTCTCGCCGGCGCTGACCCGACGGTCGGAGTCAGCAGTGCGGCTGCTGCGATCCTCGCCGCAGTGCCGGCGTGGTGGGCACACCGCGCACGCTCCGCTGGACTCGACGGCGACTGGTTAGACGTCTCGTGGGCTGTTGAAGCAGCCGTACCAGCCGTGCAGCAGGCGACGCCCCTTGTTGGCTTCGCGGCACTGTCAGGCTCGGCGCTCGGGCGCGCCTACGTTGAAGCGCTCGACCCTGCGGTTCGAGCGCGACACGGGCGGCACTACACGCCTGACGACCTCGCCGGACGGCTTTGGGACGCAACGAGGAGGACACTCGGGTTCGGGGTGCGGTCTCAGCCGATGCCAGGACTCGTTCGTGATCCAGCAGCCGGGGGCGGGGCGTTGCTGATCCCCGCGCTGCGTGAGCACCTCGCCGCGACGGCGCGCGCGAACCCTGCCATGTCTCTCGCTGGTCTTACGCAAGCTGTGCACGGAATCGACACAGACCCCGCCGCTGCATGGCTGGCATCCGTGGTGCTCGCTGCTGAGTGCCTCCCGACGATCGCCGAGATCCCAGCACGGCTACGACACCCCGTCCCGCAACTCGTGCATGTCGGCGACGGACTGGCCCCCGCCTCGCTCGCCAGGGTTGCGCTCATGAATCCGCCATACGGCCGGGTGAAGCTGAGCGTCGCGGACCGAAACCGGTGGGACTCCGTCCTCCTCGGACACGCGAACCTCTACGCACTCTTCATGGCACACGGCGCGGAGAGCCTCGAGCGCGACGGGGTGCTCGCTGCGTTGGTCCCGACGTCGTGGACCAGTGGGCTGTACTTCTCCCGGCTGCGCGAGCTCCTTGGGAGCGACCTGACGCTGCGGTCAGTGACCTTCGTCGAGTCTCGCGGGGGCGTGTTCAGCGGGGTCTTGCAGGAGACCTGCCTTGCTGTCTTCTCGAAGCGCAAAGCGCGGTACACGAACATCGCTCTCTCCAACGGTGCGGTGCACCCCGTTGCTCGGGTGCCCGCCCCGCGAGGGAGCGGACCGTGGCTTCTGCCGCGACGCGGCTCTGACGCTCCGGTGGCCGCCGCTGCCGCCTCGATGCCGCTGACGCTTGCTCGCGCGGGGTGGCGCGTCTCGACAGGGCCGCTCGTCTGGAACCGTAGGAAGGACGACCTGCACGCCCGCACCGGGAAGGGGCGCGCGCCGATCCTCTGGGGTGCCGACATCGCGACGGGAGCCGTGCGACGTGATCGAACACGAAACCAGCAGCGTTACCTGAAGATCCGAGACGCAGCCGACCGGCGCACGATGGTCCTGGACACCCCCGCAGTCCTCGTGCAGCGGACGACCGCACCGGAGCAGACCCGCCGACTCGTCGTGGCTGACCTACCCCCTGAGGTTCTCGCCACCTGGGGCGGTGAAATCATCGTCGAGAACCATGTGAACGTCCTTCGGCCTGTCGACCCTGAGCCGATGATCAACCGTGCCACGCTGGCACGCGTGCTAGCGACGACGACCCTCGACCGGGTCATGCGCTCCCTCAGTGGGTCCGTGGCGGTATCCGCGTTTGAGCTGAGCGCACTCCCTTTACCCGACGCGGCGACGCTGCGCGGCTGGTGCGACCTCGAGGGCGAGGCCCTCGAGCGAGCAGTGGCGCGGGCATACGGTGAGCGCAGTGCCTGAGTCGCTCCCACCGCTTGTCGGTGTCGACGAGGTCCTCAGGCGCCTCCAGACGATCTTCCCGCGGGAGGCGTTCGATGCCGCGGTCAGCAACCCGCTCGGGGCGCAGGCGATCACAGCGATGCTGTACGGCGGAGCGGTCATCGCCGACGACGACGTCGTGACGAAGCAGCACACCATCGTGAAGCCGACGACGTGCCTGTGGCTACAGGAGAGCGTCCTCGTAACTCGGACGGCGGACGACGAGCGGCGCGCATGGATTGCCGCGGCCGCCGCGCACTCGAACGCGAAGAAGAAGACTCAGGAACTCGTTGAGTCATGGGACTTGACCTTCCACCCGCCGTACAAGGATGGGACGCGCGAGCCCCTGCGTGACGAGACCTTCGCCGCTTGGCTGGACCGAGGAGCGATCAAGTCACTCCCGGACGTCCAGACCAACTACCCGAACGCGCGGTGGGCACTGACCTCTTCCTTCGCGAGCCTGTTCGACCCAGCTCTCACCGGCCCCGAGCTCGGAACAGCGATAGAGGCGTGGAGGACCGCGCATCTCGGACGGCTGGATCTCGTGCGGGTGCAAACGCTGCGGGACAGAGACCGGGAAGCCCACTCGGTAGAGGTGCGCCTGCCGAACGGGCGCACTCGGCACCTCGAGCCAGGCGACTCGTCGCGTATCCTCAAGGGTGTCATTGAGCAGTGGGCTGCTGAGCGTCTCGCCGACCCCGTCGTCCTGACGATCTCCGAACCCGGCGACAAGGTCTACGTCATCGACGACGCGTTTCTTGCTCGGCTCGGCATCCTCATCGACCAGCGCTCTTTGCTCCCCGACGCGGTCATCATCGATATCGGCGCGGACCCAGCGATGGTGTGGATCGTGGAAGCGGTTGCGTCGGACGGGCCCGTCAACGAGGGCCGACGCGCCGACCTCCTCGCGTGGGCGGTCGATCAGCGGATCGACCCCAACACATGCAGGTTCCTTTCGGCGTTCCTCTCCCGAAACCACTCCGCCGCCCGCCGTAGGTTGAAGGACCTCGCCGTCGGCACCTATGCGTGGTATCTCGATGAGCCCAGCCGCGAACTCTCGTGGCATGAGATCAGCGAGGAGCGCTAGACGTGAGCAACTCTGTTGCGCTTGACGAGTGCGGAACATCTGGAGCCTCGTCACGCTCCAGGGAGGCGAAGGCGGTGCACGTCTGGATGCCCGACCGTCGGTCGCTCTGCGACCGGCGAGCATCGACACCCGGCCGCCTGGAGGAGAAGACCGATGAGGAGTTTGACGGGTGGCTTGCGGAACAGCGCGATGCGCCGGTGTGTGGATCATGTCTCCTCTTGGTCTCGCGCCTACGGCGACAGGCGAGCGCTATCCTCCAGCAGGCGGCTGGTCGTGTGTGGCCTGAGCGCCCAACGCAGGCATGGGCACAGTTGCGCGACACCCGCTGGGCAGGCGAGGTCGACCTCGAGGTCTTCCTCTCTCGCGACGACCTCGACCAGAGGATCAAGTTCGACGCGGTCAACTACGAGGTTGACCGCGGGTCCGTCCAGAGCCTCGTCGACGAGCGCGACCGGTACTTCGCCGACCTCGTACGGTGGCGAGCGGAACGCAGGGCTGAGGACCCCATCAGCGACTAGTCGATGGCGTGCGGTCAGCGATGCCGGGACTTTCCACGCTCGTTACGGGGTCGCGGTGCCCGTGAGCAGCGGCAGCCAGTGCTCCTGCGCCGATGTTGTCCGCGCCTCGATCCACAGCACCACCGGTGTCGCGTCGCCCGTGAGCGCCATGTAGAGCACGAGCGCAAGAAGCGCCCTGCGGACAAGCTTCCGCGGTCCCATCTCGATGACCGCCTCAACGGCGTCCGCCCATCCCATGTCCGTGACGATCGCACGGCCCACCGACAAGCCACGGGCTCCACCCTCTGGACCGAACGCCTGTTCTATCGTGTCACGGATGAGTGAGGTCGACGGGGCGCGTGGGATGCCTGTCCGAGTGGCGGTGCCGGGTGGGTGCGGGTTCCACCGCCGGCCTGCCCCGCTTGCGGTCAGGCGTGGGAGCGCAACGGTCCACGGCGACCGGGTGAGCACTCGCTGGGTTGCACCTGCACCGCCGAGCGGCGCCACACCGCGTGGGTGTGCGGCGGCTGTGGAACGTGGGCTGCCTGCAGAAGCCGGGTTGCGGAGGACTGCAGCGGCTCCGGTGCGCGGGCGCGGGCGACGTTAGTGGCCCGCTCTCCGTTGAGCACGCGACGTTAGCGGCCGTCGGGGTCGATAACTCCCGGCATGAGCACCGCACACCTGACTCCCGTCCCCGCGACCTCGGACCGCGCTGCGACCGAGGACCCCCTCGCTGGTCTCGACTACGAGCTCGCCGAGGGCTGGGAGCACCCCTGATCGTGGCGACGGCCCCGCGTGGCATGACCGCTACCTCCGCCGACCCTGGCCCACGGCGCCGCCTGCAACGATGCGGACCCGGTGCCGGATGCGGGGGCGAGGGTCCTCGCCAGGGTCACCAGCTCGGAGGAACCGTGTGCCCTCGGCGAGGGCGTCCACGTGGGCGGCGCTCACGCGGTGTAGAACGCGACGTGCGACCTGGACGCGGTGCGCGAGGATGAGGACGCGCGGATCTGTTGAACGTGCCAGCGTTCCCTCGGCGAGCTTCCGCTCAAGGTCAGCGAGCGTGACCCCGTGGACCCTGAACCGTTGGGCGATCATCATCAGCTGTACCGACGAGGGCCCCTGTCGTAGTGCTGCGGCGTCGTTAAGAACTTCCTGGCCGATCGCGTCTACCTCTTCAAGCATCTGCCGGACGGTGGCACCCATGTCAGCCTCCTCTGTGAGGGGGTGCCGCGGGTGACACCCTCTACCTACTAGCGGCTCAGCGGTCGTTTCGACACCGCGACCTCGCTGACGCAGGCGCCCGCACCTGCCGTTACGGGCTCACCGTCAACCGTTCGACGCCGTCGCACGACGTCCGCCCTGCCCAGTGCGGGCGCCTTGTTCTTCGACGACCACGACGCGCATGACCCCCTTGCGCGGGTGGCCATGACCCCGATGGCCCCACGATGACGAGCCGTGGGCGGCACATCTCCGCAGGTCAGGGGCCCGCGCACCCCTCAAACCACGCCAGCCTTCACGATCGGCGCCTCCACCTACCGTCGACGGCAGGGGGCCCCACGAGCGGCCTCCAAAGCGGAGGAGGCAGGCGTGTGTGTAGGTCGTCAGCAGCGGGTGGGCGTCGGTGTCCTGCGCACGCCCGGAGGCACGCCGCGCGGCACGACGCGCTAAGCGACAGGCAGCAGCAGTAGCGGGCGACAGCGGCGGCACGGCACCGGTCGACCCCCTCGACGTGCCACGTGACGCGACCGCCGGTGAGCTCGTCGCACTCGGGCTCCTGCAGGCCGCCTACAACGGCATCGCCCGCCCGACCGCGCTCCAGCGGGCTCGGGTCGCTCGCGCCGTCGCACGTGTCCGAGGGACCCCACGTGAGCTCGCCGCAGCTGAGGCTGCTGTCGAGGCAGGCCAGCGCCCACCACGCACCGAGGCGCAGCGGGCGCGTGAACGGCTCCGTCGGGCCCTCTCGACGATGCCGGCCGGCCAGCGGCTCGAGATCGCCCAGGGGGACACCACGGCATCGGTGGCGTACGCCCAGCGCGGCACCGAAAGTTGGTACGAGCTGCGCGACGGTGACGACCTGGTGCTCGCCGACGTCGAGGTCGACACCGAATGGCCAGGTGACCGAGCGCGTGGCGTCCGCCGCGTCCTCGCCGCCCTCGACGCGCACCAAGCGGCCAGACGTGGATGACCGCGACGTCGAGCCGGGGTACCACGACGAGCTCCGCGACCTCGCCGACGAGCTCGTCGCCCTCTACGACACCACCTACCCCGGTGGCCTCACCGTCGGGCCACTGGACCCGACCACCCGCGTGCACCAGGCCGTCGCACGGGTGCGCCTGCTCACTGGCCTACCGCCTGCCTGAGGGCCTCAGGCCCCGCGGCCCTCTGGAGCAGCGCGTCCACGGTTGCCGTTACGGCGCGGTCCTCGTCGGCTGCAGACATGTGCGCGCCGGGGTTGTCCGCCGACCAGACTCCACGGAAGGTGGTGAGCAGCCCGTCCAGTCGGATCGCGCACTCGGCTTCGGTCTGCCCAAGCCCGCGTGCCATCCGAGCGAGTTCCGCTGGGTGGTTCGCGGTCATGCGGTCGATCACCCCCCGAGCGCGGGCGGCATTCGCAGCAGCACGCTCCGCCAAGCTGACCGGCTCGCTCTGCTCCTTAGCGCTGTCCCTTGCTGGCGTCCCGGTGATCGTCCCGGCTTGACGTGCGCGGATCTCGGCCGGTGGCGGGCAGTAGTAGGTGTTGGCCTTGCCGAGGTTCTTGCCGGATTCGACGACAACGAGCGCGTGACCAGCGACCAGGCGCGCCAACGCGTCCTCGACGCCGCGCCCGCCGTTGAGTTCATCCTTGATGTCCTGGATGTAGAGCCCGCGGCCGAGAGTGGTGGTACGTGGCCCTCCGGGGTGCGTGGCGGAGTACTGGCGGGGCTGACCGTCGCGGTTCACGCCCTCCTTGGCATGCGAGAGAACGACGTACAGGACGGCCATGTCCGTGATGTTGAACCGCGCGTAGGGCGAGATCGCGTCGAGATCGGCGAACGTTCGTGCGCGCTCCTCGGTGAGCCGCTGCTCGGCGGCGGCGATCCGCTCAGGGTCGTTGGATCGCTTGGCGTCCGTCAGTGTTTTGCTTGCTGCGGTGAGGCGCTTGTTGATCGCGGCGATCTCCGCGCGCCTGTCACGGATGGCTTCCTTGTGTGCATTGACGGCTTCTGCTCGCATGTTCCAACCCATCGGGGTGGTATCCTTTCAAGTGGCGAATGATGTTTGAACTGGGCCCCGTGGACTTCCCGGAACGCGGGGCTCAGTGCTGTTCTGGGTCAACGACGACCTTTGATGATGTTGTTGACGTTCTGCCGGGTGGTCCCGAGCCATGCCGCGATTTCGACCTGGTTGCGCCCTTCGGCTGCGACGTCGCGGAGGGTGTCGGCGAATGCCTCGCGGTCGGCCGCGCGGTTCTCGAGGGCGTGGAGGACGCGTTCGGCGTGCCGACGGCGGGCGTCGTTGTCGCGGTCGATCATCGTCAGGATTCGTTCGGTGCGGGCCATCGGCCTTCCCTCCAGTCGCACAAGCGTTCGGTCTCTATGAGCCTACGTGCTGGCATATACACCCTGTCCATGCACGGGCCTACTGGCCGGCGGGGCCGTGAGCGGGGCGCGGTCGACTGGTGGTGAGGGGGTACGCGAATGCCGCGGACCCTCGCTGGACCGGCGGCCATCCCGACGCGCAGGCGGGTGTCACCCATGACACCCGGGGTACGCAGATAACGCGTACCGGGTACGCATATGACGCGTACCTGGTACGCAGGAAACGCGGACCGGGTACGCACGAAACGCGGAAGTCTTTGTCTTGGGTTGTCTCCCGTTGACTGAAGTTGACTACAGAACGTTGCCGGCGGCTCCGCCGACCGGGGCCCGCCGCCCCGAGTGACAGTCCACCAAGGCAGCAGCCTCACCACCGAGCACTAAACAAAAATGCGAAAAGCGGCTTTGGACGGTAGGCGGATGGTGCGACACGCTGTCGACTAACGTTATCCGAGTCGGCACTTGGCGCTCCGATCTCGAAACGAAAGCAAAACGTGACGATGAAAGACCCGGCGAGCGTCAGTCGCGGCCGATCTCCGACGCGTCCGCCCTCGCCCGCCGGGTCACGTCGGGCAGCCGCGTCACTGGCCCGCTGGCGGTGGCGTGCACCCCGCCGGTCAGCGCGCGGTACTGCACCTGCGCGCCGGGGCTCGAGCTGGCGTAGGCGCTGAGGGCGTCGGTGATGACCTGCGTCATCGTCACCCCCTCGAGTTCCGCTTTCGCCCGAGCGCGCGCGAGCACCCGGGGAGCCAACCGCCACGCCGCCATCGCGACCCGCGCCTCTGGGGCGGGCAGTTCATCGGGGACCGCACCGGCGCCCTTACGCCCGTGGGCGGCTTGTAGGCGGGCGTGGCGCCGCGCGACCCCGAGTGCCTCGGCGTCAGACACCGGTGCCCCGTACGGCCGCGTGGCTGGGTCGAGCGGTGCGAGCTCGCCGGGGAGGGGCGGCGTCGCGGGGTCCTGGGCGTCGGCCATGAGCCCAGCGTAGGACAGGGCGTCTAGACCCACCGGGTTAGAACCGCAGGCTGCTGCTGTCGGGGCCCGTGCTTGCGGCTAGACGGGCGCACGCTCTAAGCGGTTCTGGGACCACGGCACGGCGTCACCGTCCGCCGGTGCCCTCGGCAGGGTTTGTCGTCCTGGGGTGCCCTCCTGAGGCTGTGGTGGGCGCTCTGACGCAGGGACGCGGTATGCGGAGCGGGGCAGGGCGGGGGCTGGATCTCTGACGGGTCGCGGCGATGCCCCGTCGCGCAACAGCCCCCTCCGCCCCTGGGCATAGAAGAGGCGGCCTTGACCAACAGGGCCGCCTCTCGTGCAGATGGGCAGAGCGGTGGTCTCACCAAATGACGCCGCCGACCAACTGGTCTTCGTTGAGGTCGATGACGCGCCCCCGCCGCCACGTGGCCGACAGGTCAGGCTTCTCGGCTGGCACCGGGATGCCCGCGGGCGAACTGCGTGGGAGCTGGCGCGTCCATTGCTCGGGGCCGCGGAGGCCAGCGCGTCCGGGGAGCCACTGCTGCAGCCGGATCAAGCCATCCGCCGACGCTGTGACGCCGCCGGCCGCCGGTGGGGCCCACTGGACACCGAGGCGGGTGCACGCGTCCATGACCCGCCGCGCGGTCGCCTGGGACTTGATGTGCCACACCTGTCCCATGCCCGCGTTCGCGTACGCAGCGATGACCTCCTGGTAGTCGCGCACCTCCTTCACGGCCCGTTCGAGCTCGACGGCCCAGACCCCACCGTCAGGTGCGACGGCACCCATGTCCGGGGGGTGCACGCCTGGGCGGCCGGGGATGTCGACCGCCCAGAAGCGCTCGGTGACGCGGTCCGGTGCGATGGTCGACCGCTGCTCGCGGGAGCGAACCTCACGCTCCGCGACCACGTCGAAGCCGTGCTGGCGGTACCAGCACGCAAGGTCGACAACCCCGAGGGCGTGGTGGGCCATCTGCCGGGAGTGGCGCGCGACCGGGAGGGTCACGGGTGTGTCGTAGCCGGTCACCTGCCACTCGCCGCCGTAGCCCGCGCCCGCAGACGTCGTCGTCCACACGGTGCACACCGTCTCGCGGACCGCGCCGTCGGCACCGCGAAGGGCGGCGGTCACCAACATCGACTTGACCGCGCCCCGGCCGGCGAGCGCCGCGAGTCGGCGCTTGATCGTGTGCGGGGAGGCGCCAGTCCACGCGACGACGTGGTGGGGGCGAGCCATGCCGAACCGCAGCAGGAGCCGCAGGATCTCGGTGTCGAGCGCGCTGAGGGTCCGGTGCCGGGTGCTCGATGGTCGGCGGGACGGGGGGCCTGGGTGTACGAGTTGTCTAGACATGACGTCGACGCTATGTCGTGGCATACACACCGCTCTGCACACCTAGTTGCACAGTGGGAGGCCCCCTAGCGTGCACTCCAGGCGTGTACGCCGGTGTGCACGGTTTTGAGCACGACTCGCGCTCGCGAGGCCAGCGGAAACTCCCCCCCTTTCGTTGTGGTGGTGTGGGGTGTGGGGGCGGGGGTCTGTTGTTGCCGGGTGGGTCGGGTCGGATCGGGTCGGTCCGGGGCGCCGGCCGGCGTGGTCTGGGGTGCTGCCGCGATGCCGGCGCAAAGCCACAGCCGTCGTTGGGAAGCGTGGTGGCGGTGGTCGCCTTGGGTGGGGGCGCCGGCCAGCTCCCAGCGGGGCAGCTTGTTGATGCCGGCGGCAAGCCCAAGTGTGAGTTGGTCCGTCGCGTCGGGGTCGCCGGTTCGCTCCTGCGGGACACCCACGCTGCGCGCCCTGACGGGCGCTGGCTGTGCCCCTCCGGTGCTCCCGGCTCGTGGTGCCTAGGGTCAGAGACCCGGACCGTGCCGGTCCGTCCGAGCCGGGACGGGGGTGCGTGGTCGGGCCGTGGGGCGCTCGGGGGGCTCGGGGCCGCGCGGGCCGGGGGTTCGGGTTCACCGTGCCGTCGTGCCACCGAGCCACCGAGCCACCGATCCACCGAGCCGTCGCCCCGCCAAGCCCGTGCCCCGCCGTCGGACCGTCGTGCCGTCGGACCGTCTTGACGGGCTGCCGTCGGACCGTCGTGCCGTCGTGCCGTATGTCCACACGCGGATCAGACGGGGGCCGCCTGTGGCACCCTCCCCGGCCTGCCGAGCACACCGCTGGCGAGGGGTGCGCTCCACCGGACACCCGGCGCGGATCGCCCCTGTGGGGCAGTCAGTCCTCGCCCCACCAGCCGGCACCGGACGCGGCCGACGGGGCGGAGTGGTCCGCCCCGGCCTGTCCCACCGGACCGGTCCCGGCGCGGGCTTCGCGGTCCCCCGTGGTCCGGTCCGCTTCCGTCTTGGTGGTCCGTGCGGGGCGCCCCGGTGCACGCCGCCGCGCCTCGATGCCCTCGAGGCTCGCCCGCCGCCACACTGCCCCACCGTTGATGCGCCCGTCAGGCCGGGGCACCCACGACGTACCCGCGTGGAGGTGCCCCCGGAGGGTGGACGCGGAGATCCCGAGGCGCGTCGCGAGCTCGGGCAGCGTGACGATCTGCGTAAGGGGGTCGGGGCATTCGGGCGTGGCACGGGGCGAGGTCTCGGTCATGTGGCCAGCCTACCTGCTAACTCAAACACACGTGTCGGAGTTAGGGAGTAGAGTAAACCTAGACACAAACGTTTGAGTTAAGGAGAAGCTGTGAGCACCACCACCATCGACCAGCCCGCCCGCCCTGCGACCCGCCTCCGTGCAGACGGTCGCGTCGTGGTCTACGCCGTAGTGGCCCTCGTCGCAGCCCTCGGTCTCACCAGCCTCCTCGCCAGCTTCCAGGGCCTCCTCACCGTCGCCGAGTGGGCGCTCCTCCCCGCGAACCTCCGCTGGACGGTTCCAGCGTCCCTCGACGGCGCGATCCTCGTGTACACCGGCGTTGCTCTCGTCCGCCGTGACCGTGGAGAGTCGACGCGCCTCGCTTGGACCGCCGTGGCGGCGGGCACGGCGCTGAGCGCAGCCGCCAACGCGGCCCACGTCCTCGCCGACGGTGCCGTCCTCGACCCGACGTGGCTCCGTACCGTCGGAGCGGGCGTCGCGGCCCTCGCGCCGATTCTGGCCGCTTGTGCGGTCCACGCCCTCGCTGACCTCGCGGTGGCCCCGCCGGTGCGCCGTGGGGCACGCCGGACCGCGCCAGCGTCCGCCCGCCGCCCCGCCCCGGCCATCGCTGCGACCCAGGTGCCTACCGCCCCGTCCACCCCGGCGTGTCCCGCGGCGGACCGTGGCACAGCTCCCGCTCGCGCGGTGCTCGCACCTGCACCTGCACGCCCTGCGGCTGCCTCGGTGGACCGCAGCGCCCTGCGTGCCGAGGCGCTGCGGCTCGCCGCAGAGGGCCGCTCGCAGCGGGCCATCGCGGACACGCTCGGGGCCTCGAAGAGCAGCGTCGCGCGGTGGCTCGCCTCGGAGACCGAGGCCGCACCAGTGGGGGCGTAGGGCTCCCACCGACGGCGGGGCCGTATAGGCCGTCACCTAGAGTTGTCTAGACAGCACACGAGCGAAGGAGCACACGATGGCCCGCCCTCTGACCCCCGCAGAGACCGCCGACCTTGCCGCCGCGACGGCCACGGTCACCCGCCTCACCAACGCTCTCGAGGCAGCGCGCACCGCCCGCGCCGTGGCCCTCGCCGAGCTGCGCGATGACGGCGTCCCCGCGCAGCACCTCGCCGATGCCGCCGGCCTCCCGACGACGACCAGCGACCGCGCCGTCGCCGTCGGCCGACGCGCTCTCCTCGCCGCCTGACCGCACCCGGCCCCACCAGGGCCACGCACGACCCCGCACTACCCGCCCCACCCACCACCTCAGGGGGCACCAGGAAAGACCAAACCCCTGAGAGGTGGACCCATGATCCCGACACACCGACCCCGGCCCCGCAGCTCCCTCCGTGGCGACGCGGGTATCACGCTCATCGAGGTGCTCGTTGCGGTGGTCCTCGCGGGCATCCTTGCTGGCGTCGGGCTCACTCTCGTGCGTGGCGCCACGGTCCACCAGGACGAAGTCACGCGCCGCGCGGACGTGTGGAACCAGTTTCGGGCGACCAGCGGAATCCTGAACCGTGACGTGACGGACGCGACGTCTGTGAGGGTCGCTGAACCTGACGCCCTAACTCTCGCCGTCGTGCGTGACGGCGCATGCCAGCTCCGTGCGTACGCGGTCACCCCGGACCGAACCCTCGACGTGACGACGACGTACTTCGAGCGCGAGGCATGCTCCGGTGCGTCAGAAGCGTCGACCAAGACGCTCATCGACCTGATCACAGGCACGGAGAACTTCCTGTACTTCAACGCCACCGACCGGGAAATCCCGTCGCCGGTAGAGCACCGACGCAACATCAAGCGCATCGAATGGGACCTGCACGCACAACACGAGCAGTGGACCGAAGACATCGACGTCCGCTCCGCCGCGGCGTTCAACGGCATCGGCGAGGCGTTCGGCACGGGCGTCGAGGTCATCCAGGCCCAAGCCCCGTCCCTCTCGCTGGACTACTCCGGGTTCGTGGAAGGTGTCGGCAACCCGGTCCTGCGTTGGTCGGCGGGTTCCCCACAGCAGGCAGAGCTGGTCGCGTCGTGGTCGATCTTCCGTTCCACCGCGCCCGAAGGCTCAAAGTCGGGCTCGTGGACGCAGGTCCACTGGGTTGGTGACCCAGCGACCCTCACATGGACGGACAGCACCGTTCAGCACGGGCATACGGCCACGTACTCCGTCCAAGCGAACCTTCGCGATGGGGGCATCGGCCCAACGTCGAACGCGGTCGTCACCGGTCGCCGGCCGTCCCCCGCACCCGTCCCCACGGTCACAGGCCGCGAGCAGGACGTTCGGCTCGTGTGGACTGCGGCAGTGGGTGCGACCGCGTACGACATCTACCGTGACGGTGCCCTCGCCGCCCGCCTCGGTGCCGTGACGGAGTGGACCGACTCGACCGGGTACGGGCACAGCCACACGTACCGAGTCGTTCCGGTGAACCGGTGGGAGCAGAAGCACACCACTGGCACCGAAGAAGGCCGCCTGCCCGTCGGGGACCCGGTCGGGCGCGCGTTCACTGGTGGTGCCGCGCGTGTCGCCTCCGCGGAGCGCCCCGGGTACTCCGCACCAGCCGCCCCGACGGTCACTGCGACACCGACCACCGCCGCTTGGACGAACGTCGTCGCCCGCACGTTCGCGGGCTGGACGGGCGCTGGCCCCACGACAATCGGCGGGATCTCACGTGACCGTGGTTGGGTCACCGAGCACGCCACCCTGCACGGCACCTTCACGCCCCTATGGGCTGAGGCGACCGCCGCCGAGCAAACCCACGGGGCACGCACCGCTGGAGCCACAACCCGGTACCGCATTCGGGCGTGCAACCCGAGTGGCTGCTCACCGTGGTCCGCCGAGACGAGCGCCCTGCAGCGCCCGCCAACACCCACAGCATGCGTCGCCACTGCGGCGACGACGCGGTCGATGACCGTCACAGTCGTACCGGCCGCTGCCGAGGTCACCAACGCCGGGTACCGCCTCACCTCGACGCACGGGGCGGCAACGGGCACGGGGACCCAGGCGGGGCCGACGTTCTCCGTCGACCAACTGGGCCACAGCACGACGCACGGCTACACCGTGTGGGCGCAGAACGAGTCACCGGCAAGCGGAGGGTGGTCCGACCCGCGCACGTGCACGGGTACGACCCTCGAACTCGGCGTCGCGGTCACAGGTGTGAGCTCGTCCACGCGCAGGATCGACGCGACCATGTCCACCGTCCGTGGGTCGAGCTCGACGCTCACACTCGAAGGCATCAGCACCCACAACAACGTCGCGTCGGCGTTCTGGGACCCGCTGACGCACAACTCGGCGTTCACCGTCACGGCATCGAACACGGACGGCTACAACAACGTCGTCGCACAGGCCAGCGTCTCAACCAAGGTCCTCGCGACCCCATCCGCACCCACAGCCTCGATCTCTGGTGGCGGTGAGGTTCCGAACGGGACCGCGACCGTAAGTGCGAACGGGGGTAGCGGAACGAAGCAGGTCCGCCTCGGAACCGGAGGCACGGTCTACACCGCCGGCTCACAGTCGTACTCGGGCCTTGGGGCCGGGTCGTACTACGGGTACGCACGGGCGTACAACAGCGACGGGCACAACACCGTCTTCACTGGATGGGACAGCGCTGGCCCGATCACCGTCACCGCACCACCGCCCGCACCCTCGTGCCTCGCGGGCGGGTCGTACTACCAGAACACCGCCGCTGGGCGAACGAACCTCGTGGCCTACCCGTGCGCCGTCAAGGGAGTCGTGCGCTACGGAGCGAACGTCCAATACAAGAGCTCCGAAGACGGCGAGATTTACCCCACCGGCGCCAACTACTCGAGCTCCCTGGGGTGGATCGATGGCACGTGGGGCGGGCACAGCGACTGGGTCCGCATCCAGATGAGGAGCATCTCTGCTACCGGCGCCATGTCGGCCTACTCCGGCTGGTTCACCGTCAGCGAGCGACAGTAAGGACGCGACGAAGGCCCCGACGAGTTGGCTCGTCGGGGCCTTCGTTTCCTATCGGGTCAGCCAGCCGTGACGTCGATGATGACCCAAGCGGCGGGGTTCGCCTGGCCGGCGACGTACGCCTCGGCCGCAGCCATCGTGACCGCGCGGTCTGACGACGGCTCGTCGAGGAGGCGCTGACGCTCAGAGACGAACGCCTGGTAACGCCAGCCGTAGACGCCGAAGCTCGGGTACACGACCACAGCGGTGCGCCCAAGGCGCGCGACAGCGGAGCGGGCCTCGGCGGCCGCTGCCGCTGCCGCCGGGTTCGGGCCGGTCTTGTCCGCTGGCTCGTGCGCGACCACGGCAGCAAGAGGTGCTTCGATCTCCGCCTCGACCTGCGCCGGGAGCGGCTGACCGTCCACGACGGTGACGAGCGTGCCGTCTGCCATCGGGTACGCACGGACACCCTCGGGGAGGGTCTCAGCGACCTCAGCGGTGATGACGTCACCAGCGACCGGTGCGGGTGCAGGTGCAGGTGCGGCCTCGACGACGGGCGCCTCGGTCTCGGCTGGCGTCTCGTTGGGCCCGTCTGCGACCGCCGATGCTGGGGCGGTCGGTGCGGGGGTGGCCGGGGTGGCGCCGCAGCCGGTGAGGGCGAGCGCGGCGGCGATGGTTAGGGCCGCGGCGGCGATTCGGATGGTGCTCATGTCATACGCTCCTTTGTCTTTGTCTCAATCATCTAGTACATAGCCTACCGAACGTTTGTTCGATGTCTAGACCATGCGGTATCGCACATGTCCCGCAATAGCCGTTCGTGCGGCGGCAATGGGCACACCTCTGAAAAAGTTCACCCGTTCGGGTGAAAGGACTCGCGGGATTTCAGTGTCCTTGAGATGAGCCCTCAGAAGTATTGTGCTAGACGGTCTTGACGTGTCACATAGGACGCGTACCGTGGTGTGCATGAGCCCCCCCGTCACCCCATCCGCGATCCCCGCCGGCACACCGCTCCCCGAGGCCCTGGACGCAGTCCTGGACGCGGCCACAGCCGTTGATGACCCGGTCGCCCGTACGGCGGCGCTGGTGGCGCTCACGGACGCTCTGAACGGCCCTCAGGGCCTCGCGCATCGCACGCGCGTCGCGCTCACCCAGACCCTCCGTGAGCGCGTCGCGGCCGGGTCCACGCAAAGTTCCCTCGCCACCGAGCTCGGGCTGACCAGGCAGCGCCTCAGCCAGTTGGTCACCCGTGACGACCCGCGCCGTCGCCGCCTCGAGCCAGCGGCGCAGCGTGTCCTGGTCGCGGCGCTCCGTGCACGGCACGCCGCCGGCGCCACCTTGGTCGAGCTCGCCGAAGAGTGCGGGGTCACGAGGCAGACCGTGGCGCGATGGCTCGCCCATGGGGACGACGAAGGGCGGCGTAGCTCGCGGTTCGCAGACGACTGGGATGCCCCGATCATCATCACGCCCGAGCACCAGGTGCCCACTGACGCGTGACGTGTCGTGCCCCTGTGGGTGACACCCCTCACGTGCATGGGCATGAAGAGGGCCGGTCACTAGCTGAGTGGTGACGGGCCCTTCTCGCTGGCTCACCGGAGCAGGTCCACGAGCTCCCAGCTCTCACCCGGCAGTGCCTCCTGGAGGGCCTCGGCGTCCTCACGGGCGCCCTCCGCGCTGTCCCACCAGAGGGCACGGCGGGGGAACTCGTCGAGTGCGTCGGCAACCGCCGCGGGGTACGTGACCGCAAACTCGTCGCAGGCGCCCTCGACGACGACGACCACGCGACGGCCAGCGGTCTCGACGGCGGCGACGCGCTCCGTGAGGGCGTCGTGCCACGCGCCGACTGCGTGGTCACTCCCGGCGGGCGGTGTGCCGACCGCCGCCGCGAGGTCGTCGAGGACCGCAGCAGGTAGAGCGGCGGCCGGGTCCACGGCGATTCGCGCCCCCGTGCTCGCTACGTACACGCCGGTCGCCGCGGGGTGGTCGAGCTCGGCAGGGAAGCTGTACCGGGGCGGGGGCGGCTCGAGCGCGCCGGCGAGTGCGGCGAGCCCGAGGATCACGGCGAGAGCCAGCGCGCCGAGCGCACTGGTGAGAAGGAGCACCTGGCGTGTGAGGGGCATGATCAGGTCCTTTCCGAGGGTCTCAGTCAGTGGAGTCGTCGGCTCGCGTTGGCTCGGCCACCATCGAGCAGCTGGCTCACGCGCTGCTGGGAGACGCCCAGGGCGGCCGCGAGTTCGGTCTCGGTGACGCCGCCTCGGGCGTAGACGGCGGCGACCGTTTCGGAGAGGAGAGCGGCCGCGCGGCGTGCGGCCGCTTCGGCGGCGGTGCGTGCGCGGAGGGCGTCGGTGAGGGCGGCTTGGTCTGCGGGTGTGAGAGGCATTTCGGGGTCCTTTCCGTAGGTCGTTTGCGTCGACCGTACGTCCGGAGTACTAGTACGCCTAGTAATGCCCCTGGAAAGCGAGTGAAGTGCGTCACAAGAAAGTCCGCGGCCATTCGCGCTCCGCGTTTGGTGCAACGGCAAAGCCGATCGGCGTCACGACCTACCGTCGACCGCAGGGGACCCCACCCCGAAGGGGTCGCGAGGGAGGCCGTCATGTGTGAGGCGAAGCCAGGTACCAGGTGCGCCAGCGACACTCGAGACGGCGCGCGGGCCGCACACCAGTGCTACACCCGGCGCTACCCCGGCGGCCCGCCTGTCGACCCCCTGAACTCGGCTGCGGCCGGGTGGGCACGTGCGACCGTCGAAGGGCCACCACCGCCGCTGACGCGCGCGGCGGCGTACACGCACCCCGACCCAGTCGTCAGGGCTTTCGCCACCCGCCACCCCGGGGCGTACTGGGCGGATGACCCTGAGCCGGCACCTGCTCGCGCCGGTGCGCGGCGCACACCGGTGCCGACGTCGCGGCCCGCACAGCAGACCAAGCGGGGGCGTGGGCGCCGGGGGCTGCGTGTGGTGCGCCGCGTCTGGCGGGCGTGGCGCAGGATCGACCGCCGGCTGGACCGCGCGACGGACAAGCTCTGGCGCTGAGGCCGGACTGCCGTGGGGGTCATGCCCCCGCGCGCGTGCCCCCCCTTGCGCACTGGGCCATGCCTCGTCGTGGGGCGGTTCGTGGGCGGATCGTTCGCACCGAAACCGCCCGCGGGTGCGTCTGGGCTAGCAGGTAGCGTCGAGGACCCTGGTCGGGGATGCCTCTCCCCGACCGGACCGGCGGTCTAGTCAACAGCCGGGGTTCTGTGCGGGTAGGTCGCGGGTCGTGGCGAAGTGGTGCCCCACGACCCGCACACCCACGTCTGTGACCGAGGCGCCTACTGGGCGAGAAGGTCCGCCACCGCGGTGTCCGGACTCAGAGTGAGCACGTCCTCTGCCCACCCCGCGAGGATTACGGACCCGTCCTCAGGGAAACCGGCACGAGTGGTCAACCACGCCGCGAACTCTGCCACCGACTCACGGGTACCTCGAAGACCGAAGCCCTCGCCGTCGCCTAAGAAGCCGACGTCGAGCAGGAGTTGCCCGTCGGCCGCCTGTCGCTGCAGTGTGGACGTGGACTCGAACCAGTCAGCGTCGTCCCATGCCGCCAAGGCGTCCGCAGCCACTGTGTCGAAGGAGAAGCGGTAGTCGCCATCCACGCCGATCAAGTAGTCGCTCACCCGTTCAGCCTTCCATGAGCCGGACGTAGCCGGGGATGTTCAACGCGCGCATGCGCGCCTCAATGAAGCTAGCCGCAGCGGGGTGGTTCGTTGTGATCTCGATGACGCCGTTGCCTCCGTGGACCCGTGCAGCCGCCGCCATGTTGTCGAGACGTCGATCCATGTCGAGGATGGCGAGCCGCTCAAGCGACGGCTTGCCCATCGAGTCGGGGAGATAGAACGAGCTGTTCGCCGAGGAGACAAACTTTGCGTCCCCGATCGCTCCGTACGCCGGTGTGAATCCGTCGGGGTAGACCATCTGGAACTTCCCCCGTGCACCCACGATGTTCTCAAGAGCGATGCCGCGTTCACTCTCGCCGTACACGGCGCGCTGGTAGGCGCCTGCGGCACCGCCCGCCCTCAGGTGGCTTGCGGGGAGTTCCTCGTATCGAGCGGCCGCGGCAGCCTGCGCCTGTGCGTCCAACGGCTGGAGCGTCGTGCCGTTCGCGAGGTCGATCGGGTCGCGACGCAGGAAGGCGGCCGGAGTGACCGCCCCGGTGTCGTCAGCCCAGTTGATCGTGCGGACCTGGTCACTGATCGCCCTTGGGTTCGCAGCCGCGTGCCTCACGCCGGCGCCGAGTAGCGCCCCTCCGAACGCGCCAGGGCCGAAGGTTAGCGCGGTCTCTCCTGCATCCCACGCGGCCTGCGCGGGTGTGACCGTTTCGAGGTAGTTGCGCGTTGCCGTTCCCGGGTCCTCGGTGAAAGTCGCCGCGCCGTGGGCGTGCTCGAGGCCGAAACTCGCGACACCAGCGGCACCGAAGGCCACGCCGATCGAGCCGCCGGACGCGGCGACGATCGCTGCGAACGCGGCGGTGACGAGGATCTGCTGCCAGGGGTCGAGGCCGTGCCACCAGTCGCCGGCGGACCGCAGGGCGTCGCTGAGCGGTGCGTCCGGTCGTGGCAGGAACGCGCTGAGGGCCTGGAGTGCCACACGCAGCTCGGTGTCGGCTTCGCTGACCGCCCTGTTCGCTTCGGCGACGACAGCGTTCGCCTCGATGAGCTTGCTGTACTGGTTTCCTGCCGTGAGGTTCGTGCGGTAGTCGTCGATCGCGCCTTGGGCCTGCCCGTGCGCCCATCGCACGACCGCGGCGTAGGTTTCCATTGCGCCGGCGGCGGCTGCGAGCGCGTCCGAGCACCCGAGGAGAACCTTGTGCAGTCCGTCGCGGGCGGTGTCGTAGTTGTCCGCTGACTCGCCGACCCACGACGGGATGGTCGCGCCTGCGAGGAGGGGCGCGATGGTCGCGTCGAGCTGGACGGCGATCCCGCGGAGGTCGGCTGCGTCGTCGTCGATCAGCTCAGGGCGTGCGGCACGGATCAACTGGGATCCGCGCTCAGCGGTCTGCACGGTCGGGCGAGGGACCCCGCCTCGGCTCACGGCTGCACCCTCAGACCACGCATCGCCTGCCACGCGAGGTCGTCACTGTGCTGGTAGGCCGCCTGTGACGCCTCAAGAGCGTCACCGGCGCCAGCGAGCACCTCGGTGAGCGAGGACAGCGCGAGCGTCCACCGTCCAGAGAACGAGTCGAGGGCGCGCGCGAGCTCAGGGCTGACCGCGTGCCGGTAACCGCCGAGGGAGTCGAGGACGCGGCGGTGCTCGTCCGCGAGGTGGTCACTAGCTTCACGCCAACGATTCCGCGCCATCTGCATCGACAAGAAGTCGACCTGCACATGACCACCACTGCCCGTGCCACTCATCGCGCCCCCCGGTGCTTCACTGACGTGCCCGTCCGAGGGTAGGGGCCCGCATCGCCCGTGTGACCGTTATGCACAGGCATCACCCGATCGGGTGCACATGCACGATTTGATCAGCGGCCTTGGCCGCGTTCCACCGCGTCGACCACGGCAACCGCGACGTCGACCGCCCATGCTGCGGAGAGGGGGTCGATCGCGCCCTCGTCGGCAGCGTGACGGAATGCCTCGGTCAGCGCAGCCACGGAGGTGTTGGCCGTGCTCTCTGGGAGGTGGCCGGCGGACGCGGTGTGGGCGATCCGCGCCGAGCGCACGGCGGATCGAGCGGCCGAAATGGCAGCAGGGGCGTTCCGGAGGTGCAGCATCTCGGTCGCGGCGGCTACGGCGTCGCGTGCCGCGTCGAGCGCGCCCGCCGCGAGGCCGAGGTCGACCTCCTCAGGGGACACGGAAACCTCCGGTGGGAGCGTCGACGCGGTGCGGCGGGAGCATCACGGCCACAACGGTGCCACCGCTGCTCGCCCTCGAGCGCCTATCCACAGGGGGGCGGTCCGTGACGGGCCCTGCCGGTACACCGGCACCATGCAACCCCACCCCGCCCCCGACGCCGCCCGCACCCTGGTCCTCGAGCTCACCGACGCGGAGGCGGCCTCACTCCTCAACGTGCTAACGACGCACGAGGTCGCAGCCCACGACGAGCGCCACCAGTACCCCGACGACCTGGTCCGTGCGGCCCGTCTCGACGCCGAGGAGGCCCTCGTCGACCGGGTTCACGCCGCCCTCGACGCCCACGTCAGCCCACCCGTACGGCTGGGGTTGCCCGAGCAGCAGGTCGTCCGGCTGCCCCGCACCCGCCAGGTCCTCGCCGGCCCCGGTGCCCTCACCGCCGCCACCGCACACGACGCGCTCCTCGCCGCCGGTCAGTCTGAGCGGGAGGCATGGGAGACGGCGGCGCGGGAGGTCGCCAGAGAGCTCTCGCAGGCGGTCCTCGCCGACCTTCGGGGCCGGCAGACCCGGCCGCTCGCGCGGCTCCAGCGAGCGCTCCTACGGGAGGCGGCAGCGCACAGTGGGGACCTCTGGGACTGACGTCAGGTGGGCACGGCGCCAGAGCGTGCGGTCGGGGGATCAACCGTTTCGAGGCCCGCCATTCGCGCGCGCAGCCTCATCCCCAGGTCATAGCTCGCGACCGTCGCCGCCTTCCCAGTGGCGTCGGCGACGGTCCGGGTGCGGTCGATGATCTCGCTATCGGCGTCCAGAAGGCGGGCGTGGTCGGGGTCGTCGAACAGGACCATCAGACTGACGGCGGGCCTGCTCTCGGGCGTCAGGATCACCGGTTCGGCGGGTTCTGCGAGAAGTCGCTCGAGAATGCGTAGCGTGGTGCGCGCCCGCGACCTGACGGGCTCCTTGGACGCATCGCTGACCGTTCCCGTGCCGCGGTTCTTGAGGCCGTCCAGCTCGTCGATCACCATCATGGGCACGAGGAGGCGGAGGTGGGCCTGCCCCGCCTGTGCGGTCGTATCCCACGCTAGTTCGTCGAACGGCACGGGCGCGTGAATGAAGACGTTGGTGTCTGGCACGACGAAGGCGTCGACCGTGGCGTGCCGCTTGAGGTCACGGCGAACCTCGACCATCGCAATCTCAAGCGCACGGAGTTGCGAATCAAGTTCGACCTCCACCAGAAGCGCCAGGTTGTTGCCCTTACCAGCTGGATCGAGACTCAGCAGTGCCCAGTGACGACGGGTCGTCACGAGACGGTTCAGCGACTCCGTCGTGAGCGTGTATCGGAGCATCCGCATCTGCAGGGCCGACCAGGCCAGGTACGCGTTGTACAGGTCCAGGCCCGTGGATGCCCGCACGCGGACGTTCCGCAGCGCACTGTGCGCGCCGTCGAGCATTTGCAGCAGTTGTGGGCCGGTGACTCCTGGGAGCGTTGCGATCGCCATGCCGCCTGATGCTGCCATCCGTTGGCCTGGATTGGGCAGCGGCTGGGCCGCTTGCCACGGGGCGCTAGTACGTGGACGCGCTCGCGCGCCACCACCGCTTCTGGGCCTCACTGAGGGCAGCGTGGAGGAGCGCCAGGGTCTCGTCCGCATCCCGCGTGAAGGCGTTCGGAGAAGCGCGGAGGCGCACGGCCAGTTCAGGCACGTACGCGGACGCGTGAGCGACCGCAACGCGGGCATCCGCGACAGCCTTCACCCATGCTCGCACCGAGTCGCGCGCCACCTCGGCATCCATCGCTTTCTGATCGGCTGGAGAAGCGCCCTGCCACTCGACGCGCTGGACGAAGTCGGACGTGGCGATCACCGTCGCTACCGCACCGATCGCGTGGGCGAGCACGTCCTCCACGCGACGCCGACCTCGGTCAGCGACGTTCACCGCGTACGTGATCACCGCACCGACAAGGATGGAAAGGAGGGGCACCACGATGTCGGAGAGCGCAGTCACGCACCGATCGTCCCACGTTGATGCATCGGGCGATCAGTCTCTACCTTGGGCGGTTGGCGATCAGGTCCGGCAGTCGGCTCGCTGCGGCGATATGGCCATGAAGCTCGGGCGAGAGGTGCTTGGCAACGTGGATGATGTGCCTGCGGTGGCTCTCAGGTGAGCGGTCAAAGATTGACTCGTGATGTGCAACGCGGTTGCGCAACGCCCGCAGTGCGCTCAGGGCGCCGTGAATCACGGCGCGGTCTGCTCCAGGCGTGTAGGCGGTGTGCAGGCACTTGACCCAAAGGGTCTTCTCGTGGAGATCGTCGGTGAGGTACGACCAGAACCCGAACATCAACTCTGCAACGGCCTTGCCTCGCGGGACGACCCCGTTGTCGTAACCGGAGTGCTTCCTGGCGGTCGCGATATTGCCGCGTGGCGTGGCGTTCTTGTCCTGGGGGTTGCCGTGCTTATCGTTCGCAAAGTGGACCGGGAAGAGGACACTTAGGTTGCCGTTGTCGAGCCAGTCACCGGCGACACCCGGGTGGTGAGCGAGCGCACGGTCGTACGCGTTGCGGAGCCCGATCTCGAGGTGACCGAGGTCGCGGAGGAAGGCGGACGCCAGGTCGGCGTTCCACTCGTACAGTGCGAGGGCGAGGGCCGCGTCTCCGCCAGCGGCGTTGCGATACTTCTGGAACCTGCCTGGTGTTAGCCAGGTGTCGATCCAGGGTGGCGTGGACACTGATGAGCCCTCCGGGTAGTCTGTGACGCACGCGAGAGTTCCATGCGACCGCTGCTTGCACGTTGCTGGAGCCAAGGCTTTGGGAAGCCCCGGTATCGGATCACCGACCCGGGGCTTTCTGCTGTCCTGACCTGCGGGTGACCCTCTCAGGGGCGAGGCGTCACCGTCCAGCCCTGGCGGGTAGCTGCTCGGAGGTGCGCGATCTGGCGTCCTCGAGAGCCCTGTGCACTGTGGTTCGGCTGACCCCGAGCGACCGCGCAATCGCCGCCTTGGGTGTGCCCGCCTTGTGCATGGCGCGGACGGCCTCCAGTCGCTCACCAACGAGCACTGGCGGGCGTCCCCCGACGCGGCCACGAGCGCGGGCCGCCGCCAGGCCGCTCAGCGTTCGATCAACGAGGACCTCGCGCTCGAGTTGGGCGAGCGCTGCGAAAATCGAAAGGAGCAGCATGCCTACGCCACCGTCTTGCCCTGGTGTCGTGTCGATCGCCTGGGTGAGCGATCGAATGCCGATCCCGCGTGCGCCGAGGTCATCGACGAGCACGACGAGTTGCCGCACGGTGCGGCCGAGCCGGGACAACTCGGTGACGACGACGGTGTCGCCGGCGCGGGCGTAGTCGAGGAGCTTGTCGAGCTCGGGGCGACTCGTCTTGGTGCCGCTCACGCCCGCTTCGATCCAGATTCGCTCGCAGCCGGCGGCTCGAAGCTCGTCTTCCTGGCGCTCGAGCCCGCCTGTCTGCTGGGCGGTTGACGTTCTGACGTAGCCGAGAAGGGCCATGGGTGCCTCCGTGATCGTTGGGTGCTGGCACCGGTGTACCGGCGATCACGGGTTGCGTACAACAAACGGTCGGGTGAAGTTCCTGGACGGTGCGGGTTGTGAACACGGTTGTTGTACGCTCCCGCGCCGACCACTGAGCACGAGCCCTGAGCGGCCGCGGAACGTACAACATCCGGTCGTTTGCTGTGTGCCACATCCCGTGCTCGATGCGATCACGTCGGGTACGGCACCGGCTAACCTGTGCGCATGTTCGGCGACAACGCGACTGGGCGACTCCGCACGATTCTGAGTGCGATGCGCGAGTACCCGGGTGGGCGCCCTCTACGACGGGCGTGGTCCGCCACGCTGGGGGTGCAGGATGGCGGCAACGCGACGCTGCTGCCGGTAGTTGCGCGGGTTGTCACACTGCCTGACCAGGCCCGATCGGAGATCCTCGCGCTTTCCGAACAGGACACCGACGGCTTGCTCGCGTGGTACGACCGAGTACAGGTAGCGATGTCGATCGCACACCACTTCGACACGACGGTCGACAACTTCAAAGCCCAGTTCCGCGACGAGGACCTCGTCATCCTGCGACAGGCGTCCTTCCAGGTGAACAAGGCCGCCCCCGATGCCCCTTTGGCACCCGAGGAAGTGGCCTCGGCGACCGAACTGGTGAACGGACTGCTGACCGCAATCGTCGACGATCCCGACCTCGACGACGCGTCACGAGCACTCCTCGTCAGGGCAGCGACCGGCATCCTCAACGCACTCATGGAGGTGCGTGTGACTGGCACAGAGGGCGTCCGCGATGCCCTCGGAGCCGCTTTCGCGATGTTCAGGTTGGTCTCGGAGCATGCCCCCAGCGAAGCTTCCGGTCGGCGACCAGGCGCCCTCGCGGCGTTCGAGCGTGCTGCGCACGACCTTGCGTCGTTGACGACAATCGCGACGGGCATGGCGATGTCCGCGCCTGCGGTTCAAGCCGCGTGGCACGCGACCGTTCGGTTGTTGGGCTCCTAGCCCGCGACTCAGGCGGCGGCGTGGAGGTCCAGCTCGCCCTGCTCGAGTGGCCCACCGAAGATCGTGCGTGCTGCGGCCTCGCTGGCGTCACAGCGCACGCACACGAGCCCAGCCACCCCGTGCCGGTCGACCGTGGGGAAGCGCGTCGTGCGAAGGGCGCCGCACGCGTCGCACGGCAGTGCGCCTTCGGGGATGGGTGGCGTGTTCGGCCCTGAGGGACGCGTGGGTGTGCGGCGTCGCTTGACCGGGAGGTCCGCCTCGACGGGTGTCACGTAGACGAGCTTGTGGCCACCGCGTGCGGTCACGAACGGCTTCCCGACGTGGGCGATCGTGACCGTCTGCACACGACCACGCCGCGTGGTCACGTTGATCGTCGCCTCACCAGCGGCAACCCTGCCGAGCACGTAGCCGGCGTCCGCGCGCACCACCCAGTTGCCCCAGCGGTTGTGCGCCCACTCTGCGAGTGCGTGACCGCGGCCGTGCTCGACGTAGACGGTCTCGTGTGCAGCGGGAAGAGTTACTGGCCGCTCGGGCAACCGTTCGGTCAACTCGCGGTGCTCGCGGCACGGGCCCGCAGCACAGCAGCGCAGGGCGGTCTTGCCGTCGGCTGCAACGGGCCGGTCGATGCTGACGATCTCTGCGGGTCCGAGGGTGCCCTGGACCACGTCTTGACCGGTGCTCTGGAGCTTGATCATGAGTCCACGGTCTCCGCGAATGGGGTGCTTGACAATACCTACTTGTCAAGATTGGCAAAGATCACTCAAAAGGATGTCTACACGCACGTTTCCGCAGGTCAGAGGCCCATTTCCTATGACCTCGCGGGCAAGAACCTCTCACGGCGGGGGCCTCGCCTCCGATACGGCCGCACTTCACCGGCCGCACCAGCACGGAGGCACCCCCATGCACCGCTCCCAACCCGCCCACGACGACCAGGGCTTCACGCTCATCGAGCTCCTCGTGGCCGTGATCATCATCGGCATCCTCGCGGCCATCGCGATCCCGATCTTCCTGAACCAGAAGGCCGCCGCGTACGACGCGACCGTGCGAGCCGACCTCGGGCAACTGGCGGAGACCCTCGAGGGCTTGGACGTGCCCCCTGGCACTGTGGCGCGGGCAGCAGACGGCGCGCTCTGGGTCGCTGGCGTTCGCCAGCCCGATCCGGTGACGACCAGCATCGGTGTCTCGTGGGGCGTCGCGGGGACGACGACGGCGTACTGCCTTACCGGCTTCCACCCCGGCGCCCGGGTCCACAACTCCGTGCACACGGCAGCGACGTGGGACGCGGCCGCCGGCGGCCTCGACGGTACGGGTGGTGCGTGCACGCCCACGACCACACCGGCGGCGTTCGCCGTGGACGTCACCGATGGCGGCGGTGGGCTGAATCTGATGACAGACACGCTGTGGCGGCGGTCGTCGGTGCCCGACTTCACGATCAGCGCTGCGGGCGCGTTCGCGTCGTACGGCAACGCCCCGTACCGCACCGTCGACGTGGCCACCCCGGTCGGCACCCGCGCGGTGGAGGTCGTGACCAGTGGGGCAGGGCCGAGGGGCCTGATCATCTTCCAGCGCTCCCAGGGTGCCTGGGCCCAGGACACCAGGATCGAAGAGGCCGGGGAGGTGTGGAGCGCCAGCATCTTTGCTAGATGCGCGGCGGGTCGACCGGTGACACTGGGTCTCCGCGACCGGACCGCCACCGGCGCGTACCACGCGGCCTCAGAGAGCGCGACGACGTGCACGGGTGATTGGCAGAGGCTCGCGCGCACGTGGACGGTGCCGACCGGCCACGTGGGCCACACCCTGAGCCTGCAAATCTGGATGAGCGGCGCGAGCGGGTCGAGCTTTCTCGTGGCGGGTCCGCAGCTCGAGCGGGGCCCGCGGGTGAGCGCGTTCCAGCCGACGCTCTGACCGGGGCGTACCGCGGTGGGCTACCGGTAGCGGACCCGTTGCACCCGTGCCGGCACCCGATCGGCACGCTCGGCGACCGCGGGTGTGTAGGTCTTGGCTGCCGCCTGTCGGGTGACGCCGAGGAGGTCGGCGAGCTCGGCCCATCCGTGGGGCCGGACGATCTCGACGCGCCGGTCGTGTGCGTCGCGCTCATCCACCCCGGTCCGCAGTGCCACGACCAGTGCACGCCGCGCCGCTACGAGAGCCTCCTCGGCGGCGACGACGTCCACCAGGGCGAGCTCGACGGACGTCGTCTCAGCGCGGTCGACCCGCTCAAGGGCTCCGTTCACGTGGCCCAGGGCAGTGCGAGCCGACGCGCCAGCATCCGTGAGGGGCGAGGGTGGCGCGGTCGTGGACATCGGGTTCCTCCAGGCAGCTGGGTGCGCACGTACGAGCCGTAACGTACCGGCAACGCAACAGTGGTTGCGCCTGGGCAACGGTTCTTTGAGTGAGGGATGACAAGTGCGCAAGAACCTCTCACCTCGGGGGGCATGCCTCCGATACGGGCCGCACATTCCGACCCCAGCTCCACGGAGGCCCCCCATGACCGACACCGACGGCACCTCCCAGAGGGGCGACGACCTCGCCGGCCTCGTCGCCGCCCTCGACAACCCCCTCGCCGCCCTCGACGAGGCGACACCCACGGGCGTGGCCGGCTCGCACTGGGGGCCAGTGAGCGACGCGTCCACGGTCACTGCCGCGATGCGGCGCCTGGAGGCACTGCTCGCCGCCGCCGCCAAGGGCTCGCGTGGTACGGCAGCCTCGCGTGCAGCGGTGCTCACGGCTGTGGATCGCGCCCTTGCGGACCCGACCGAGGGCTACCTGCGACGCCTGAGGATCGAACGCTCGCGTGCCGTGCGCGAGTTGGTCGCGGCTGGCTGGTCAACGAAGAAGATCGCCAACCACCTTGACGTGAGCCGGTCGCGCGCCCGCCAGTTGATCCACAACAACCAGTCGTACGTCAGTGCTGAGCGCCAGCTCGCCCTCGAGGTCCTATCGGTGCAGGTAGAGGAGCGCCGCGCCGCCGAGAAGGCCGCCCGTGACGCCGCGAAGGCCGCACGTGCCGCCACGGCACGTGCGGAGCGGGTCGCGCTCGGACGGGAACTGCAGGGCCGCCTCGACGCGGGGGCTACGCGGGTCGAGCTGCAGAGTGAGTACGGGGTGAGCCGGCAGAGGGTGGCGTCGCTGCTCGCCGAAGCGCGGGCCGCGGACGCCGACGAACAGGCCGGCAAAGCGCTGCTGGAGGCCGCGTGAAGGGCGAGAGGGGCCGCCGAATGGATGAAACGCTATTCGACAAGAACATAATCGGGGCCTTTTAGCACGCTGGCGTGCTGAATTCGGAATCGTTGTATAGACGGACCGCTATTGTATTTCTCGTGAGTGCAAAGGGTGGTGCGACAGCGGACCGGGGCGGCGACAACGCCCCGGTGCTGCTCGACGCCACCGACCCCGTTGTTGCCCGCTACGGCGTCCGCCTCGTCACCCCGACCGAACTCAAACTGATCACTGGGTACGGCTCGGCGAAGTGGCGCACCGCGGCCGCTGACGGTCACCTCGTCCGCTACGGCGACCCCCGCCGTCCCAAGTACGACCTCGGCGAGGTCCTTGAGCACCTCCGGAACCCGCGCCCCGTCCTCACGCGGCGCGAGCGCCTCGGAGCCGGTCCTCGCCTCCAAGGAAACGCCCGCCTGCCCTTCGCCGCATAAGCGGGGACCGTTAGCCGAGAAACCGTCGGACCGCACGCCGGTAGCGTTGGTGCGTGGACGCACCCTCGAAGACGCCCCTCAAGCGCAACCCTGCGATCCCCGGTTCGATCTACCGGCAGAAGGATCGTGCGAAGTACACCGTCACGTACCCGTTCGTCGACCCGCGCACCGGTCGCAAGACCCCGCGTTACGGCAGTGCCCTGACGGTCGAGGCCGCGAACGACCTGCTCGAGGAGTGGCACGCGACGACGGCGGAGGAGCACCGCGAGCAGGTGCTCGAGCCGACCCGCTTCCGGGACCTCGCGGCGGACTGGCTCACCGAGAAGGACCCGCGCTACGACCGTCGGCAAGCGCCGGACGGGTACCTGTTCACCGAGCGGGTGGTAGACGACGGGACCTGGCGCGACTACGCCTCCGAGATTGCCACGCACCTCATCCCCGAACTCGGCGACCTGCCGCTGAGTGCGATTACGCGCGCGCGTGTCCAGGTGTTCCTCGACGAGCTGCCTCACCGGGAGTCGCAGATGCACGCGGGTCAGGCGATCTCCCGCTCGATGGTGATGAAGGTCTACCGACGGTTGTTCAGCATCGTGCAGTTCGGGCGGGTCAACGGTTCGATCACCGGGGACCCCATGTTCGGCAACCCGCTGCCCGCACCGGTGCGTCGCTCGACCCGACACAAGGCAGAGGTCACCGCCCTGGATCGCGCGCTCAGTCAGCGAGAGGTCGATCGGCTCATCGAGTGGCTTGGTGCCGCGTACCCCGACCACCGTGCGTACGCCGCACGTTTCCAACTGGGAGCGGAGGCCGGCCTCAGGCAGGCTGAAGCGACGGGGTTGACGTGGAACCGTGTGGATCTGCGCGCACGACTCCTGGTCGTCCATCAGCAGCTCGTTCACGAGCCATGGCAGCACGGGTGTGGACCCCTCGACCGGCAGGCGGGCGTGACCCCGTGCACGCTCGACGCGCGCAGCACCGCCGGCGATCGCCGGCTCGGTCAGTTGCGGGCGGCACAGTGCCCGCTGCGTACAGGTGGTACCTGGTGGGTCGACCAGGACACGAAGAGCCACCAGCAGCGGCGCGTCGCGATGACGACCGAACTGACAGCTCTCCTCGAAGACTTGTACGAGAAGCGGCGGGTCCCCACCAGGACCAAGGCAGCGGAGCGCGCTCTCAACGGCGTCAGGGCGCGGTCGCGGTACCCGGTGGAACACGCTGACTTGGTGTTCACCGCTCAGCGCGGTGGACACATCAGCAAGTCCGTCGACAACACCTTGTGGCACCGCGCGCTGGACGGCGCTGGTGTCCCGTCCCAGGACCGCACCGTGCACGCGCTGCGACACACGGCCGCAACCGCGTGGATCCGGTCGGGGTTGCCGCTCCCGACCGTTCAGATCCTCCTGGGCCACAGCTCCCTCCAGGTGCTGCAGCGCTACTACGGGGGCGTGCACGCGTCGTCGGTGGAGGTCGCGGACCAGCTCGCGGAGTACATCGCCCGCGTCCGGTCGGCGAACTGACGCAGTTGACGTGACAGGCCGACTGCCGGTAGGCCCTGTGACAACTAACTTCCAACTAACAGACGCTCCTAGGGCCGGACCGGGGTCCGTGTTTACGCAGGTGACAGCGCCAGGCTCAGACGGTCTTGAAAACCGTTGGTGCGGTGACCCCGCACTCAAGGGTTCGAATCCCTTGCCCTCCGCCCGCGCCGCGCCGCGCCGCCCAGCCGCCGCCCGGACGAATCGGCGCGGACCGGCACTCCCGCCGGGCGGTGGTGCCGGTCCGCGGTCCGGCCCGGCCGGCGGGGCACCGCCCGTCAGGGCTGCTGGACCGTGACCAGTGGCGTCGAGCCCTCGGGGACCACGTAGACCGCGCCCGCCTCGCGGAGGGCCTCGATGCGGCGGCTCTCGATGATCTCGGGCGTCAGCGACGCGGCGAGGAGGCGGTTGGCCTCCGCCTGGCCGTTGGCCTCGGCGATCGCGGCGGCCGCCGCCTGCTCGGCCTGCACGACCTGCGCCTGCGCCTCGATGCGCGTCGCCTCGAGGTTCGCCTCGGCCTCCTGGACGCGCTGCTGCGCCGCCTCGACGGCGTCGAGCGACGCCTCGACCTGCTCGCTGAACCGGATGTCCTGGAGCTCGACGCGCTCGACCACCACGCCGTAGTCCGAGAAGTCCTCGTTGAGCCCGTCGAGGATCTCGCGCTCCACGTCGTCGCGGTACTCGCCCCGGAACTGCACGGGCGTCAGGACGCCCGGCACCTGCTCGACGACCTCCTCGCCGTCGACGACCTGGACGGGCTCCTGCTCGTCGGGGCGCACGTTCGACGGCGCCTCCCGCATGGTGGAGAGGATCACCGGCTGCACGACCTGGCGCGTGAAGTTCTCCTGCGTCCGGTAGCGGTTGTAGAGGGTGCGGATCTTCTCGGGGTCGGCCTGGAGCGAGTAGGAGACCTGCGCGTCGACGTTCGGCTGCACCCGACCCAGCGAGACGGTGATCTCGCGGCCCTGGATGTTGCCGTCCGTGTACGCGGGGGTGCCGTCGCCGGTGCCCGCGTAGGTCGCCGTCTGGGAGAGCAGGTCCCACGTGGAACGCGACTGCCACGGCGCCTTGACGCTGATCCCCGTGGTGACGTCCACCCCCGCCACGGCGCCGCCGATGTTGACGATCACGTTGGCCTGGCCGGCCGCCTGCGAGTACAGGACCGAGGGGAGGAAGGCCAGGGCGCCGAAGGCGAGGGCCGCGAACCCGACCAGCCGGGGGAGCCTGGCCTTGTCCACGGTCACCTGGCGGGTCGTGCCCTTCTTCGTGACCTCCTTGGTCGTCGTCGGGCGCGTGCGCGCGAAGCGCAGGGCGCCGACGCCGAGCGCCAGCAGCAGGAGGGCGAGCACGAACCAGGCCACGACGGGTCCTCTCTCAGGGGGTGCCGCGGTCAGACGTCGTCGCCGCGTGCGGGCACACCCTGCCCGACCGAGATCATCTCCGGGCTGACCGACACGCGCCGGCCCCGGTGGACCAGGACCGCGCCGACGTAGATCGACCAGAGCGAGAGCGTGTCGAACGCGAGCCGCTCGGAGATCCCGAAGGGCACGCCGAGGCCCGTCCCCCCGGTGATGACGTCGAGGAACAGGACCAGGCCCACGATCGAGACGGCGAGCGTCACGGCGGTGACGGCCCGCACCGCACCGCCGTAGCGGGGGACCGCGGGGTCGCCGCGGCGCGGCCGGCCGAGCGCGACCACGAGCAGGCCCATGGCCAACCACTGCAGGACGCCCTGCGCCAGGGCAGCGACGTCGTGCCCGTCCGGGGCGACGTCCCAGGGCAGCAGGCCCACGCCGGCCAGCGCGAGGCCCGCCAGACCGGTCGCGACCATCGCCGCCCGACCCCACGTCCGCCGGGGCCATGCGTCCCGCAGCAGGACCGCGCCGACGGTCACCGCGAGACCGGCGAGCACGGTGGCCGCGTTGACGGCGTCGTGCCACGGGGAGCAGACGTACCGCGCGAGCGCGCCGCCCTCGGTGAAGGTGCCGCACGTCGTCACACCCAGGTCGCTGATGGCGTTCGCGGTGAACGAGTACGCCTGGGGCCACGCGAGCGCGGCCGCGAGCTGGACGGCCAGCAGGAGGCCGCTCAGGGCCCAGGCGAGGCCGCCGCCGACGAGCCGTGCCGAGCCCTGTCGATCACGCCGTCGTCCGCCCATGACCCGAAAACTACCGGTCGAACGGTGTGTCGCAGGGCCCGCCCGACGGATCACGGGCTCCTGCCGAGCGCGTCCCCGGTCGCCCACCTAGCGTGGGCGCATGAGCCCTGCCAGCCGACTCGTCGACCGGATGATCGTCGGGTACCAGCACCGCCTGTCCCCCCGGAAGGGCTTCACGTGCGCCCACCTGGTCGCGCACGGCGGGCGCTCCTGCTCGGCCGAGGTGCGTGACGTCGTCCGGCGCCGCGGGGTCCTGCGCGGCACCGTGCCGACCGTGCTGCGGTTCGCGGCGTGCTACCGGGCGGCGGCCATGCTCGCGCAGACCGACGTCCGCGGCGTGTGCTGCTGCGGCGGCATCCCCATCCCGTTCCGGTTCTGACGGCCCAGCAGGCTGCGACCGACCGCATCTGCGGCGGCGCCGTGCCGACCGCGGTCCCGCAACGCAGTCCCGCGGACCCGGGACAATGGTGAGCATGACGACGCCCGACGAGCACGCCCTCGAGCCCGTCGAGCTGATCCGGCAGTCCGGCACGGTGCTGCGGATGGGGACGGCCATGCTGTCGTCGGGCACCGGCTCGTACCGGGTCAAGACGGCGATGCAGCAGGTCGCGACCGCGCTCGGCATCGACCGCCACCACGCCCACGTGACCCTCACCGAGATCACCGCGACGTCGCACCGCGGCCGCATCTTCCGCACCGAGGTGGCCGAGGTGCGGTCGGTCGGTGTCAACGCGCACCGCCTGGGCGAGCTGACGAACCTCGCGAACGGGCTGCGCCCGGGCGCCCGGGCCGACGACGTCCTGCGCGAGCTCGACCGGATCGACGCGCTGCCGCCGCTCTACCCGGCCTGGGCGAACGCCCTCTTCGCCGCCGTGGCGTGCGGGGCGTTCGCGTACCTGAACGACGGCGGGCTCGTCGAGGTCCTCGGGGTCTTCCTGGCCGCCGGCCTCGGGCAGCTGGTGCGGCGGTGGCTGCTGCACCGGCGCGCGAACCAGATCGGCGTGACGATGCTCGCGGCGGCCGTGTCGAGCCTGGCCTACCTCGCTTTCGTGCTCGTCCTGGACGCCGTCGGCGGCTCCGGTGCGACGCACGAGGCCGGGTTCATCTCCGCGGTCCTCTTCCTCGTGCCCGGGTTCCCGCTCGTGACGGGCGCGCTCGACCTCGCCAAGCTCGACCTCTCGGCCGGCGTCGCGCGGATCACGTACGCCGCGCTGATCCTCACGTCGGCCGCGGTGAGCGTGTGGGCGGTCTCGTGGTTGACCGGCCTGGAGACCGACCCGTCGCCCGCGGCGGAGGTGGCGCTCGTGCTCGAGGTCGCCCTGCGGACCCTCGCCAGCGCGCTCGGCGTCCTGGGGTTCGCGCTGATGTTCAACTCCCCGTGGCGGATGGCGCTGGGCGCCGCGGCGATCGGCGCCGTGGCGAACGTCCTGCGGCTCCAGCTGGTCGACGGCGGCGTGGCGGTCCAGGCCGCGACGATGCTCGCGACGCTCGTGGTCGGCCTCATGGCCGCGTGGGTGGCCCCGCGGCTCCGCGTCCCACGGATCACCGTCTCGGTGCCGGCCGTCGTCATCATGGTCCCGGGCGCCGCGGTGTACCGCGCCGTCGTGGGCCTGAACAACGGCGACGTCGACGTCGCCGTCGCGGCGGGGATCCAGGCGGTGTTCGTCGTCGTCTCGATCGCGGTCGGGCTCGCCGTGGCGCGCATGCTGACCGACCGCGCGTGGGCCTTCGAACGCTGAGGTATGGGTGCCTGCGAAGGGTTCCGCCGCAGGTCAGGGCTCGCTTTGCCCCTGGTCGGACCGGCCGGGTACCCTGACCTGCACACTGGAGACGTCGCATAGTCAGGTCTAGTGCGCGACCCTGCTAAGGTCGTGAAGGGGCAACCCTTCCGTGGGTTCAAATCCCACCGTCTCCGCTCTCTTTCGACGAACCCCGCGCCGCTCCGGTGCGGGGTTTCGTGGTTCCCGGGCAGGTGCAGGGCCAGGCCGCGCGGCACGCGCGAGGGCGGTGTCGCTGCCCTACGCTGCGGCGTCATGCGCGAGTTCGTGGACGGTGCCCGGCTGCTGCTGCGGGGCTGGGGCTTCTGGCGGCGACGCCCGTCCGCGATGGCGTGGGGTCTGGTGCCGGCCGCTCTGGCTGGCGTGCTGGTCCTGACCCTTTTCGTGGTGCTGGTCCTCAACCTCGAGCGGATCGGCGACGCCCTCACGGGGTTCGCCGACGGCTGGGGCGACCCGTGGCGCCAGATGGTCGAGCTCGCGGCGCAGGCCGTGGTCCTCGGGGCGGCGGTCGTGCTCGCCGTCGTGAGCTTCACCGGCCTGACCCTCGCGGTCGGGGAGCCCTTCTACGACCGCATCTGGCGCGCGGTCGAGCAGACCGAGACGGGGACGGTGCCCGCGGGTGACACGGGCTTCTGGCGCGGCGCCGTGGACGGCCTGGCGATGGTGGGCCGCGGGCTCGTGGTCGCTGTCATCGCGGGGGCGATCGGCTTCATCCCGGTGGTCGGCACCGTGCTCGGCTGGGTGGCCGGCGTCGTGCTCACGGGCTGGGTGCTGGCCCACGAGCTGACGACGCGCGCGCTCGTGGCGCGGGGCATCGAGCGGCGCGAGCGCAACCGCCTGCTGCGCGCCAACCGGGTGCGTGCGGTCGGCTTCGGGGCGGCGACGCAGCTCTGCTTCCTGGTGCCCGGCGGGGCCGTCGCCACCATGCCGGCCGCCGTCGCGGGCTCCACGCTCCTCGCCCACAGCCTGCTCGCGGGCACGCCGCTGCGCGTGGTCGAGGTCCCGGAGGCCCGCCGCGCGCAGGCCGGAGGGGACGGCCTCGCGGGGTGACCGGCGGGAGGCGCCCGGCCGCGTGGCGCGGCCGGGCAGCGCCGCCGGGGGAGCGGATTGGGACGGACCCCGCCCGGCATGTATTCTCGTCTGCGGCCCTCGGGCCACGCGCCCGTAGCTCAACGGATAGAGCATCTGACTACGGATCAGAAGGTTGGGGGTTCGAATCCCTCCGGGCGCACAGATGGCAGGCCCTTCACCAGCGGACACGCTCGGTGAGGGGCCTTCGTCGTCCCCGGGCCGTCGACCTCCGCGCGGGGCGTGTGCCCTCAGCGCACGGCGGCGACGACCGCCCCGACGGCGAAGATCGCGGCCTCGGCCGTGCGCGCGCGGTGCTCGGCCGCGCGGGCCTCGTCGCGTGCGAGCTGCAGCTCGGCCTCCAGCTCGGCGATGCGCGCGTCGAGCTCGGTGGTCGGGGCGGGCGTCAGCTGGTCGGTGGTCACACTGAGTCATCGGGTCGCGCGACGGCGGGTTGAGCGCGGGGCGGGGTGACGTCGGCCATTCACCCGGATGCAGCGCTGATCTTGGTCCGGTCGGGTGAGCGACGGCGACCGGCGTTCACCCGAGTGGGTGGTGGTGAGATGAGGGCACGGTGGCGACCCCGGTGAACCGGACGGGGCGTTGGGCCGTCTCCCCGGAGGACGGCGTGCGCGCGGACGCACGCGGTCCAGGGGCCGAACGGAGGGCACGGGCATGAGCGGACAGGCGGCTGAGGCAGCGGAGCAGGCGACGCGCACGACCGAGGCGGGCGGGACGCGACGCGTGTTCCTCGCCGGTTCCCTCGCGGTGGCCGGCGCGGGCGTGCTGGTGGCGTGCGCTGCGGACGACGGCGGCTCCGGCGGCGCGACCGGCGGCGGCTCCGGCGGCGGTGGCGCCACGGCGGCGGGCGGGCTCGTCGCGCTCGCGGACGTGCCCGTCGGCGGAGCGGTCTCCGCCACGACGAGCAACGGTGACAAGGTGCTGGTCACGCAGCCGGAGGCGGGGACGGTCGCGTGCTTCAGCGCCGTCTGCACGCACCAGGGCTGCGCCGTCGTGCCGGGTGACGGCACGCTCGCGTGCCCGTGCCACAACTCGGTGTTCGACCTCGCGACCGGCGAGAACCTCGAGGGGCCGGCGCCCAGCCCGCTTCCCGAGGTGGCCGTCGAGGTCAGGGACGGGCAGGTCGTGGAGGCGTGAGACCCGCGGCGGGCGGGGCGGGGGATGCGGTGCGTGAGCGCAGCCCCCGCTCCGCGACGAGCGCGAGGACCCCGAAGACGACCGCCCCGGCCTCGGACACGAGCGAGAGCACGGCGGGTGTGCCCCCGCCCGCCTCCTGCACGCCGAGGAACCCGACGGTGAGCGCCATGACGTACGCGCCCAGCGTGGCGAGGCCGAACCCGACGGTGGCGAGCACGGGCAGCCAGTGGTCCCACACCAGCAGCGCCAGGGCGACGACGACGCCGCCCACGAACGTGGCCAGGAAGCCCGGCCCGAGCACGGGGTGCGCCCGCAGGCCGAGCGTCCACAGGTCGAGGTGCACCACCGCGCTGAGCAGCACCGACGCGGCCGCCAGGCCACGCGCGACGTTGCCGGCCGTGCGCCGCCGGACCGTGCGGCTCACCGCCGCGCCCGGCGCCCCGGTGCTCGTGATCGGTGCTGCGGTCATGATGGTCTCCCCTCGTCGCGCCGGTCGTCCCCGGCGTGGACCCTCCCCGGCAGAGACGTGCCAGGGGGCGCGCGGGTTCACCGGGCGCGCTCCGGGCGTCGGGCCCGCGCCGGGAGCGGGGGGTGCCGGGTGCCCGTGAGCTCGTCCGACCTGATGATCGCGCTGCACGGCGAGCACGCCGGGCCGCTGTGGGGCTACGCGCTGAGGCTCACGGGCGGCGACCGCGTGCGCGCGCAGGACGTGGTCCAGGAGACCCTGCTCCGCGCATGGCGCTCGCCGCGCGTGCTGGACGGCTCGACCGGCTCGACGCGGGCGTGGCTCTTCACCGTCGCGCGGCGCCTGGTCATCGACGAGTGGCGCTCGTCCCGGGCGCGGCGCGAGGTGCTCGCCGACGAGGTGCCCGAGCCGCGCCGGACCGACGGCGACGCGGACACCGAGGCCCTCCTCGAGGGCTGGCTGGTCGCGGACGCGCTCGAGCGGCTCTCGCAGGAGCACCGCGAGGTGATCCTGCTCTGCTACTACCGCGGCCGGACCGTCGCCGAGGCCGCACGTCTGCTCGGTGTCCCGGAGGGCACCGTGAAGTCACGGACGCACTACGCGCTGCGCTCGCTGCGGCTCGTGCTGCAGGAGATGGGGGTGACCCGTGGCTGACGCCGACCACGAGCGGTGGGCCGTCGAGGTGGGTCCGTACGTCCTGGGCTCGCTGGACCCGCACGCCCGTGCCCGCTTCGAGGACCACGCCGCCACGTGCGCGGCCTGCCGCGCCGAGGTGTCGGCGCTCGCCGGGCTCCCGGGCCTGCTGGACCGGGTGTCGGCCGACGTCGTCGACGAGCTCGAGGGCCGCCCCGGCGCCGAGCGGGCGGAGCCGCCGCCCCTGCTGCTCGCCGACCTGCTGCGCGTGGCGCGCCGCGAGGAGCGTGCGCGCGCG
>NZ_JACEXH010000072.1:0-16412 GCF_014525465.1 Actinotalea sp. JY-7885
AGGCGCGGCTGGGCCGCGCGGCGCGGCGCGGCGTCTGCTCGTGCAGCGACTCGGCGACCAGCCGGGCGAGGCGCTCGGTGGCGGCCTGGCGGTTGCGGAGCTGGGAGCGGTGCTCGGACGCGGCGACCGTCAGCACGCCGTCGACCAGGCGCGGTGCGAGCGCCGCGACGGCGCGGTCCCGCACCTCGGCCGGCAGGGACGGCGTGCGCGCGAGGTCCCACGACAGCTCGACGCGCGAGTCGGTGGTGTTGACGCCCTGGCCGCCGGGCCCGCTGGACCGTGAGAACCGCCATCGCAGCTCGTCGTCGTCGACGACCACGAGGCCGAGGCGGGGCAGGTTCAGGTCCACGGCACCAGCCTGCACCCCGCCGCGCGGGGCTCAGTCACCCGTGGCGCCGTCGACGGCCTCCCGCAGCAGGTCGGCGTGGCCGTTGTGGCGCGCGTACTCCTCGACGAGGTGGACCAGGACCCACCGGAGGTTGGGCGTGCGACCGTCGCGCCAGCTGCGCACGGTGAGCTGGTCGAGCCCGCCCTCGTCGAGGGCGTCGGCGACGTCGCGGCGCGAGCGCTCGACGGCCTCGTGCCACATCCCGCGCAGCGCCTCGGGCGAGTCCTCGGCGGCCGAGTGCCAGTCCCAGTCCTCGTCGGCGGCCCAGTCGACGGTGTCCCAGGGCGCGTGCCGCTCCCGGCCGTGCAGGAACCAGGAGGACCAGTGGTCCTCGACGAAGGTGAGGTGCTTGAGGAGGCCGCCGAGCGTCATGGTGGACGCGCCGACCGTCGTGCTGAGCCCCGCGGCGTCGAGGCCCGCGCACTTCCACTCGAGCGTCGCCCGGTGGTACTCGAGGTAGCCGAGCAGCGTGCTCGTCTCGTCGGCCGCGACCGGCGGCTCGGGCCGCCCCTGTTCGTCGATGATCGTCATGGCCGGCATCCTGCCGCCTGCGGGGGCTAGGGCGCCTCGGTAATACCGCGGCGGTGCTGGGCCACGAACTCCCCGGGCGTGGTGCCCGTGGCCCGGACGAGGTCGTGGTGGAAGTGCGGCTGGTCCGCGTAGCCGAGGCGGGCCGCGACCTCGCTGAGGGTCGCCGTCCCGGCGCGCAGGTGCTCGGTGGCCTGGTGCAGCCGGCGACGCTGGATCAGCCAGCGGGGGGTGAGCCCGAGCCGCCGGTGCGCGAGCCGCTGCAGGGACCGCTCGCTCAGGCCGACCTCCGCGCACAGCTGCGTCACGCGGGTGAGGTCGTCCCGGTGCTCCACGAGGTCCACGATGCGGTTCACGAGGCGGCCCTCGTCGTCGACGGGCAGGTGGCGCCGCAGGACCTCCTCGCACGCGGCCATGGCGGCGCGGTGCGCGTCCGGGGAGCGCGGGTCGCCCGCCATCGCCGCGCGCACGCGCCCGACGAGCCGGGATGCGGGTTCGGCGCCGATCACCTGCTCGACGTCCACGTGACGGTCGGTGTGGTCCGCGACCGGTCCGCCGGTGAGCAGGTACCCGGCCGCGGGCCGGCACATCACGCCGACGGCCCAGCCGTCGCCCGTGAGGACCGTCGTGGACAGCCCGGAGACGGGGCCGTAGAAGCGGGCGTAGTCCGCGCTGACGACGAGCAGGCAGACGGGGTACTGCAGGACGCGCTGGGGTGCCTCCTCGCCCGGTGGGACGGACCACACGGGGATCCAGAACCGCAGTGCGAGGTCGGCGAGGTCGGGGCTCACCGGGTACCGGAACATCTCGTGGGAGGCGTCGTCGGGGCGCTTGAGGTGGGCGCGCTCGACCGCGTACGCCGCGTCAGCGCGGCCCGGCGGCGTCACCGTGTCGGGTTTCATCAAGAGCCATGATGGTGGCGCGGCCTAGCGTCCCGGGCATGGACACCACGTTGGAGCAGTACGAGACCGCCGACCGCCCGCTGACCGCCCTGATCGACGCGACGCCTCCGGACGCGTGGGACCGGCCCTCGCCGTGCGAGGGCTGGGCCGCGCGCGACGTGGTCGCGCACATGGTCGAGACCCAGCGCTCGTTCTTCGCGGAGCGCGGCATCGACCTGGGTGCCGCGCCCGACGTCGTCGCCGACCCCGCCGCCGCCTGGCACGCGCACGCCGCGCGCGTGCGCGCCGCGCTCGCGGACGAGGAGGTGGCCACGAAGGGCTTCGACGGGTTCTTCGGCCCGACGACGCTCGGGGCGGCGCTGGTGCAGTTCTACGTGTGGGACATGGTCGTGCACCGCTGGGACGTCGCGACGGCCGTGGGTGCCGACCCCGGGCTCACGGAGGCCGAGGTCGACCGCATGGAGGCCGGTGCCGCCGGCTTCGGTGACGCCCTGTACATGGAGGGCATCTGCAGGCCGGGCGTCGAGCCGGCCGCGGGTGCCGACCGCGCCACCACCGTGCTCGCCCGCCTGGGCCGGAGGACCGGCGTGCCCGCGCAGGGCACCGCCTGACGGGCGGGGAGGGCTGCACGCCGCACCTGCCGGGGCCGCGCGCTGCGTCCCGGGAGGGGTCAGCATGCGAGCGCCAACGCGTCGTCGCCCGGTGGTGCGCCGGTTCTACGCTCCACCGCCGCGGGGACGGCGCGTCCCGGTGGTCCGGCCTCGGCCGGTTCGGGCAGAACGGCGGGTCTGCCGTCGGGGTGTCGGAACTCGAACCCGTGGGGGACTCGGGTGATGCGTAGGTCGTGGGTGTGGACGTGGTCGTGGTGGTGCCAGCAGAGAAGGACGCCGTTGTCGGTGGAGGTGTCGCCGCCGCGTGACCACCACCGGATGTGGTGGATCTCGCCGAGGGTGGGTGGTGCGGTGCATCCGGGGTACTGGCAGTGCCGGTCGCGGGCGATGACCGCGCGGCGCAGCTCCTTGGTGTAGGTGCGCTCGTCCTGGCCGACGTCGAGGATCTGGCTCTCGGGTCCGAACACGATGCGGGTGACCTCGGAGTCGCAGGCGATGCGCGCCAGGACCGAGGGTGGGACCGGGTCGCCGGAGTCGAGCTCGGCGGGGTCGAGGAGATCGGCTTCGAGCCCGGTGCGCTGGGCGGGTGCGCCGTCGCCGTCGCGGGCGGCCGCGTCGGTGGCCAGGCGCTGGAAGGTGTCCCAGGAGACGTGGACGTTCAGGTGCGGGCGGACCTGTGCGCCGACACCGGTCAGGCCCTTGTCCAGGACCAGGCGGGCGAGGTCGACCAGCGCTTCGGCCTGGCGCTGCTCGACGGGCCGCTGGTCGTCCTTGGCCGGCACGCCGGCGATGGATCGGACGGCGGTGGCCAGGAGCTGACCGTTCTCGTGCGTGAGGAACCCCGCGACCGTGACGCCGTCGCCGCGCGGGGTCAAGGTGAGGCGCTGTAGCGCGACGGCCTGGCGGTGCTCGCGCTCGGCGGCCTGGTCGTCGAGCTTCGCGGCCATGCGACTGGCCAGCCGCCGGAACTCGTCGACCCCCAGGCGTTTGGCCTGGTCGACGAAGAACGCTTCGTTGCGGTCGGGCAGGTCGCTGGCCAGGGCGGCGCGCCGGGCGGGGGAGGACACCAGGCGGCTGAGCGCCTCGGCGTGGCCGCGCGTGATCTCCCCTGTCGCGACCGCGTCGCGGGCGACGGGCAGCTCACCCATGACCCGCCCGAGCTGGGCCTGGCGGTTCGCGTCGCCGTAGGCGATGCCCTCCCGGCGGGCCACGTGACCCGCGAGCGTGCGGTCCGCGCCGCCCAGGGCCCAGCGCCCGTCGGCCTCGACTGCGGCGAGGAGCACGGAGGATGCGAGGTGGATCTGGTCTCCGACCACCCGCAGCTCCTGGCGCACCGCCGAGGCCCGAGGCCCCTCCAGGCCGCTCAACGGCATCGCCGCCAGCGCGGCGGCGTCGGCGCGCAGCCGGGCGACCAGCGCGTCGAGGCCTTCGACCTCGCCACCCGCCTGGACCATCTCGCCCCCTGTGCACCGGTTCGCCGCCGATCGAACTAGTGTACTAACGGCCACCGACACGCACCAGGCATCGCCCGGGATCCGGACGCGCACGTGAGGCCGAGGGCCTGGCGCGTCAGTCCTGCTGCCAGGACCGCCACAGCGCGGCGTACTCCCCGCCCGCGGCGACGAGCTCGTCGTGCGAGCCGATCTCCGTGATCCGGCCGGCGTCGACCACCGCGACCCGGTCGGCGTCGTGCGCCGTGTGGAGGCGGTGCGCGATGGCGACGACCGTGCGGCCGGTCAGCACGGCCGAGAGCGACCGCTCGAGGTGCCGCGCGGCGCGCGGGTCGAGCAGCGAGGTCGCCTCGTCCAGCACGAGGGTGTGCGGGTCGAGGAGGACGAGCCGCGCCAGGGCGACCTGCTGCGCCTGCGCGGGCGTCAGCGTCAGCCCGCCCGAGCCCACCTCGGTGGCGAGCCCGTCGGGCAGCGCGTCGACCCAGGTGGCGTCGACGGCGGCGAGCGCACGGCGCAGCTCGTCGTCGTCCGCCTCGGGACGGGCCAGCCGCAGGTTCTCCTCGATCGTGCCGACGAAGACGTGGTGCTCCTGCGTCACGAGCGCGACGTGCCCGCGCAGGTCGTCCAGGGGCAGGTCGACCAGCGGGACGCCCCCCACCGTCACCGTCCCTCGCGTGGGCGGGTGGATGCCCGCGAGCATCCGCCCGAGGGTCGACTTGCCCGCGCCCGACGGCCCCACGACGGCCAGGCGCTCGCCCAGCCCCAGGTCGAGATCGACGCCGTGCAGGACGTCGTGGCCCGGCCGGTACGCATAGCGCACGCCCGAGGCGACGACGTGCTCGTCGGCCGGCACGGCGTCCGGCCTGGCGGTGCGGTCCGGTGCCACCTGCTGCACGCCGATGATCCGGGCGAGGGAGGTGGCGCCGACCTGGATCTCGTCGAGCCAGTAGATGAGCTCGCCGATCGGGTGCATCACCTGCAGCGCGTACACGGCGATGGTGGTGACCGCGCCGACGCTCACCGAGCCGGTCGACACCAGCCAGGCGCCCCACAGCACGGTGGCGACGACCGGCAGGACGAACGACAGGTCGATGCCGGGGAACAGGATGCTGCGCAGCCAGAGCGTGTGGCTCTCGGCGGCGAACGCCTCGCGCAGGTCGGCGTCGACGCGCTCGCGCCGGCGACGGCCCAGCCCCAGCGCATCCACGGTCCGCGCACCCTCGACCGACTCCGTGATCGTGCCGTTGAGCGTGGCGTAGGCGGCCGACTCGCGCAGGTAGGCGGGCGCCGCACGCCGCAGGTACCAGCGCGTGGTCAGGACCACGCTCGGGGCGCCGACGACCAGCGCCGCGGCCACCTGCCAGCTCACGGCGACGGCGGCCGCGAGCGTGAGCGTGATGGTCGCCGCCGAGACCAGGACGCGCGGCACGCCGAAGCGGATCGTGTGCTGGACGCGGTCGATGTCGTTGGTCGTGCGGGCCACGAGGTCACCGGTGCCGGCGCGCTCGACGGTCGACAGCGGCAGCCGCGTCACCGTGCCCACGAACTCCTCGCGGAGCTCGGCGAACACGGTCTCGCCCAGCACCATGGCGCCGCGCTGGGCGTAGCGGATCAGCACGGTCTGGGCGAGGACCGCGAGCACGAGGAACGCCACGGCCTGGTCGACGAACGACGCGCTGGTGCCGTGCGTCACCGCGTCCACCATGCGCCCGAGGAGCCAGGGGCCCGCCAGACCCGCGGTCGCCGCCAGGGTGTGGAGCAGCAGGACGCGGGCCAGCGCGGCCCGGTGCCGCCGCAGCAGCACCCCGGTGTGCGCGCGCAGCGCGGCGCTGTCAGCGACGGGCAGCTTCACGGCGCACCTCCTCGGTGGTCCCCTGATCGGTCTGGGTCTCGGCGTCGGCCGAGGCCCGGCTGACGACGGCGCGGTACGCGCGCCCCTGGGCCCCGGCGCCGGGCGCCAGGAGCTCGCGGTGCGTGCCCCGGGCGCGGACCACGCCGCCCGCGAGCAGGACGACCTCGTCCACGCGGTCGAGCACGAGCGGGCTCGACGTCACGACGACGGTCGTGCGCCCTGCCCGGTAGGCGGCCAGCCGCTCCGCGATGCGCGCCTCGGTGTGCGCGTCGACGGCCGACGTCGGCTCCACGAGCACGAGCACCTCGGGCTCGGTCAGCAGCGACCGGGCCAGCGCCACGCGCTGGCGCTGGCCACCCGACAGCGAGCGGCCCTTCTCGGCGACTTCGCCGTCGAGACGCCCGGGGAGCGCGTCGAGCACGTCGTGCGCGTCGGCGGCCTCGAGCGCCGCGAGCAGGCGCTCGTCGCCGTCGTCACCGGCCCCGTCCCGGACGGCCAGCTCGTCGCGCAGCGTGCCGGTGAACAGGTGCGGCGTGGACTCGGCGACCACGATGCGGCGGTGGACCTCGGCCAGCCCCAGCTCGGCGAGGGGGACGCCGCCGAGGCGCACCCGGGCACCCGCGTCGGCGTTCTCGGTGCCCAGCAGCCCGAGCCGGGTGGCCACGGCCGCGGTCTCGTCCGGGTCGGCGCTGACCAGGGCCACGACGCGTCCCGCGGGCACCACCAGGCCGGTGTCCTCGTCGACCAGGTCGTTGGTGGCGGGCATGGCGGTGGGTCGGCCGGCCGTCGCCGGCCCGGCCTGCTCCGCCTCGGCGCCGGTCACCGGGACGCGCAGCACCGTGAGGATCTTGCGCACGCCGACGACGGCGCGGGTCATGGTGTGCAGGAACTGCGTCGCGGCCTGGAGGGGCTCCGTGAGGAACGCGGCGTAGCCGTAGAAGGCGACGAGCTGCCCGGGCGTGATCTCGCCGGACAGCGCCAGGCGGGCGCCGAACCACACGACCGCGGCGAGGAACAGCCCCGGCAGCAGGGCCTGCATCGCGTCGAGGAGCGACTGCGTCTGCGCGACGCGCACACCCGCCTCGCGCACGCGCTGGGACTGCGCGCGGTACCGCCCGGCGAAGACCTCCTCGCCCCCGATGCCGCGCAGCACGCGCAGGCCCGAGACGGTGTCGGCACCCAGCGTGGTGAGCCGGCCCGCGGCCTCGCGCTGGGCCGCCTGGCGCTTCTGCAGCGGCCGCACGAGCAGGGCCAGCACGCCGGCGACCGCGGGCAGCCCGACCAGGACGGCGACGCCGAGCGTCACGGAGCTGTTCAGCAGCAGGAAGGCGACGACGACGTACGCCACGACGCCGCCGACGAAGCGCGACGTCGTGTAGTACACCTCGCCGACGCGCAGCGAGTCGGAGGCGACGGTGGAGACCACCTCGCCGGTCGGCAGCTCGGCGGTCACGGCGTCGCCCGTGCGGCTGACGTGGTGCCCGACCAGCTGCGAGGTCCGGAACGCGCCCCGGAGCCAGTTCTCGACCTCGAGCCGGTGCCCCACGACGTTGCAGACGACGAGCACGAGGCCGACGCCGAGCAGGGCCAGGGTGCCGAGCAGCAGCTCGCGCGAGAGGCCGTCGTCGAGGCCGCCGTCGACGACGCGGCCCAGCATGTACGGCAGCGCCGCGAGGGAGACCGACGAGCCGATGGCCATCACGGCGGCGGCGACCATGAGCCCGCCCTGGCGTCGCGCCACCCACCAGAGGTAGGCGGCTGCGGACGTCAGGGGAGGGGTGCCGGGATCGGCGTAGGGAAGCTGGCGCACGGTCAGCAACGGTACGTCCCACCTGCGACATCACCTGACCGCTTTATGTACCGCAGCACGGCACGCCGCGAGCGGCGCCGGCTCGAGTGGATCCCCTTCGCGCGCGGCTGGTTCTCCTCTACCTTGTGAGCATGATCGATGGCGCGCCGCCCCCGCCCGGACCGGGGCACCGTCCGACCGGACGCCCGGATCAGCCGGGACGCCCGCGGCCTCCGCAGCGTTCGTTGGGTGCCGGCCGCCTGCTGCTCGCGTGGCTCGCCGGCGTCGTGACGATCGAGCTGCTCGGCATGGCGCAGAACGTGCTGCTCTTCAGCCTGGTGGACATCGACCTCGCCATCGTGGCGGGCTACGCCACCGGCCCGGTGCTCGCGGCCCTCGGTGCGGTCGTCGCGGTCCTCGTGCTCGCCGCCGGCGGCCGCGCCGGGGGGCGGCCCTGGTGGCACTGGCTCCTGGCCGGTGTGCCGCCGGTGCTGGTGGTGCAGGTGCTCGGCGTGGTCGTCTGGCTGCTGACGTGGGGGTACCCGGTCGACGCGTCGCTGCTGCTCCACGTGATCTCTCCCGACGTCGTCGCGCTCGCCCTCGACGCGCTCGGGGTGCTGCTCGCCGCGGGCGTCGCGGTCGGCGTCGGCGCGGTCCTGCAGCGGTCCGCCGCCGGGCGGACGCCCGTCATGGGCACGACGGCGCCTCACTAGACGCGGGAGGGTGAGCGACGCCGCGCGTGGCCCCGGGCGGGTCGGCCGGTGCGGCAGGATGGGCGCAGCGATCGGCCGGACGGAGGGGTTCGCGTGGCGGGCAAGGACTGGGTGACCAAGGCGACCGGAGCGCTCACGCGCTACCGCGTGATGGCGTGGGTCACGGGCGTGATGCTCCTGATCCTCGTCGTCGAGATGACGATCAAGTACGCGATCCAGCCCGGCGACGACGTCCTGCGCTGGATCGAGTGGATCCCCTTCGCCCACGGCTGGGTCTACGTCGTCTACCTCGTGACGGTGATGGACCTGTGGTCGACGATGCGCTGGCGCTTCGGCCGCCTGGTCGCGATGGTGCTCGGGGGCGTCGTCCCCGTGATGTCGTTCGTGGTCGAGCGCCGGGTCCACACCGACGGCGAGGCGCAGGTCGCCACCGGGCGCCCCGTCGCCCGCACCACCGCCGGCGCACGCCGGTGACCGCACCCCTGCCCCAGCGCGCGGTACCCGCGCTGGGCGCCCGGCGGGTCGCGCTCGCGTGGTTGGTCGGCGTGCTGGTCGCCCGCGTGATCGCCACGGGCGCGGGGATGGTCGCCATCCTGTTCCAGGGGACGGTGCCGGGGTTCGGCCTGTACGCGGCGCTGACGGTCGCCGGCGTCGTCGCCGGGCTGGTCGGCGTCCTCATGGCCGTCCTGAGCTTCAGCCTGCCGCCGGGGCGGGCCGCCGGCCGGCCGCTGTGGCACTGGGTTGTCGCCGGCGTCCCGGTGCTGGTGGTGGGGACCGTCGTCGACGTGCTGGTGACCTTGGCCTCCACGGGCCACGTCTACCTGGACGTCGAGCGCGTGGCAGTGCTCGCGGTCGAGCTGGTGCTCGGGACCGGCCTCGCGCTCGGCGTCGGCGCGGTCCTGCAGCGGTCCGCCGCGGGGCGGACGCCCGTCATGGGCACGACGGCGCCTCACTAGACTCGGGAGGGTGAGCGACTCCGCGCAGCCGGCTTCCCCGACCACCCCGACGCCCGACGAGGCGGGACCCGTCCTCGTCGTCGACTTCGGCGCCCAGTACGCGCAGCTCATCGCGCGCCGCGTGCGCGAGGCCAAGGTCTACTCCGAGATCGTTCCGCACACGGCGTCGGTCGAGCAGATCCTCGCCAAGAAGCCCTCCGCGGTGATCCTGTCCGGCGGTCCGGCGAGCGTCTACGCCGAGGGTGCGCCGGCCGTGGACCCGGCCCTGTTCGAGACCGGCGTGCCCGTGCTCGGCATCTGCTACGGCTTCCAGGCGATGGCGCAGGCGCTCGGCGGCGACGTCGCGCAGACCGGTTCGCGCGAGTACGGCGGCACCCACGTCAGCGTGCCGCAGACGGGCGTGCTGCTCACGGGCTCACCCACGGAGCAGTCGGTGTGGATGAGCCACGGCGACGCCGTGCACGCCGCGCCCGAGGGCTTCAGCGTCCTGGCGACGTCGTCGGGCTCGCCGGTGGCGGCGTTCGAGGACCGCGAGCGCCGGCTCTTCGGCCTGCAGTGGCACCCCGAGGTCAGGCACTCGCCGCTCGGCCAGCACGCCCTGGAGAACTTCCTGTACCGCGGCGCGGGCCTGAGCCCGGACTGGACGGCGGGCAACGTCATCGCCGAGCAGGTCGAGCGGATCCGCGCCCAGGTCGGCGACGCCCGCGTGATCTGCGGGCTCTCCGGCGGCGTCGACTCCGCCGTCGCCGCCGCGCTGGTCCAGAAGGCCGTCGGTGACCAGCTCACCTGCGTCTTCGTCGACCACGGCCTGCTGCGCAAGGGCGAGGCCGAGCAGGTGGAGACGGACTTCGTGGCCGCCACCGGCGTCCAGCTCAAGGTCGTGGACGCGCGCGAGCGCTTCCTCGGCGCGCTCGCGGGGGTCACGGACCCCGAGACCAAGCGCAAGATCATCGGCCGCGAGTTCATCCGCGTGTTCGAGGCCGCCGCGCGCGAGGTCGTGCAGGAGAGCGGCGCGCACGGCGAGGAGGTGCGCTTCCTCGTGCAGGGCACGCTGTACCCGGACGTCGTCGAGTCCGGCGGCGGCGAGGGCGCGGCCAACATCAAGTCGCACCACAACGTCGGTGGCCTGCCGGACGACCTGCAGTTCGAGCTCGTCGAGCCGCTGCGGTCGCTGTTCAAGGACGAGGTCCGCGCGGTCGGGGTCGAGCTCGGCCTGCCGGACGCGATCGTGTGGCGCCAGCCCTTCCCCGGGCCCGGCCTCGGCATCCGGATCATCGGCGAGGTCACGGCCGAGCGCCTCGACGTGCTGCGCGAGGCCGACGCCATCGCGCGCGAGGAGCTGACGCGCGCGGGCCTGGACCGTCAGATCTGGCAGTGCCCGGTCGTGCTCCTCGGCGACGTCCGCTCGGTGGGCGTCCAGGGGGACGGCCGCACCTACGGCCACCCGGTGGTGCTGCGGCCGGTGACGTCCGAGGACGCCATGACGGCCGACTGGGCGCGGGTGCCCTACGACGTGCTGGCGACGATCTCGACGCGGATCACCAACGAGGTCCGCGAGATCAACCGTGTGACCCTCGACGTCACGAGCAAGCCGCCGGGCACGATCGAGTGGGAGTGACCTACCCCCGCGGCGCCTCCGCGGCCTGACGCCCGCGCTTGCGCGCGTACATCCGGGCGTCCGCGACGGAGAGCAGCTGCTCGGCCGTGACCCGGTCGCCCGGCCTCACCTCGGCAGCGCCCAGGCTCGCGCCCGCGGAGGTCACGACGTCGCCGAGGTGCACGGGGGCGTCGAGCGCGGCGTCGATCCTGGCCTCGGCCTCGGGCCGCACGAGGTCCGGCTCGCCCTCGAGCACGACGACGAACTCGTCGCCGCCGAAGCGCCCGACCAGGTCGCCCGCCCGGACGGCGGCGCGCAGGCGCTGCGCCACGGTCACCAGCAGCGCGTCGCCGAGGCGGTGGCCGTGCCGGTCGTTGACGAGCTTGAAGTCGTCCAGGTCGACGAAGAGCACGACGGCGCCCGCGGCACGGCGGTCGGCGACGCGCCCCAGCACCGCCTCCAGGTGGTCGTCGATGGCGCGCCGGTTGGGCAGGTCCGTGAGGTCGTCGTGCGTCGCGAGGCGTGCGAGCCGCGCCTCGGCCGCCGCGTGGAGCCGGGCGAGCTGCCCGACGCGCAGCATCGCGAGGGGGACGACGAGCAGCGACGCCGCGACCAGCAGCAGCACGTCCGCCCGCCCCTGCAGGGCCGTGATGCCCGCCAGGACGGGGTTGAGGGCCAGCACGGCGCCGAGCAGCACGAGCCGGGCCGTCGTGAGCCGGCCGTCCCGGGGCGTGCTCGGGGCCACCAGGTGGGCGTGCGCCGGGTGGGCCGCGCCCGCCGCCACCGCGACGTAGCCGATGATCCAGAGCACCTCGACCCACCGCGCCGTGGCGCCCGTGACGGGGTCCGTCGTCAGGAGGAGCGCGGCGTTGCCGACCAGGGTCGCCAGGACGGCGACGAGCAGGTAGGACAGCGTCGGCCGGGCCTGACGCGAGGTCATGACCGCCCGGACGACCGCGCCCGCGATACCGGACACGATGAGGACCACGACGACGTTGTAGGTCCTCGTCCCCGCGGTCGCGTCGAGCCTGGTCAGCGCCGGGCTCAGCGCCGTGACCCACACCAGGCTCGCGCCGGAGAGCGCGATGAGGACGGCGTCGACGATGCCGCCGACGTCGGTGCGGGCGTAGCGGGACGTGATGAGCAGGGCGGCGACGAGCAGTGCGGCGTACCCGAGCGGGAGCGTCGCGAGCGAGAGCAGGCCGGTGGCGGCGGGCCGACCGGCCAGGCCCACCTGGCGCAGGGACTCGACGTTGTGCAGCGCGAGGAGCACCAGGGCCGCGAGGGCGAACCACCACATCGTCGGGTCCTGGACCCGGCGCCGCACGAGCAGCCACGCCAAGAGCGCGGCGGGGACGAGCCCGGACAGGACCACGGCCGTGAGCCCGACCGCGGGGCCCGAGACGAGCGCGACCACGGACAGCAGGCCGGTGAGCCCGGCGAACCCCGCGTGCACGTGGATCGGCCGGGTACCCATGTCGTCCTATCGGCAGGTGCGGGCGGGACGGGAGGGAACCGGGTGGACGTCGCGCGGCCCCTCGCGACACCGGCCGGGGCTAGCCTGCCCATTGTGCGCATCTTCCACGTGTCCGACTGCTACGCGCCCCGCACCGGCGGGATCGAGTCGCAGGTCCGCGACCTCGCGCGCGCCCAGGTCGCGGCCGGGCACGAGGTGCACGTCCTGACCGCGACGCCCGGGCCCGCCGGGGAGCGGGGCGGGGTCGCCCACGACGACGACGGCGTGGTGGTCCACCGCCTCGGGGCCCGGATGCCCTTCGACCTGCCCGTGAACCCGGCGGCGCCGCCGCGCGTGCGCGCGCTCCTCGACGACCACCGGCCCGACGTCGTCCACGTGCACGCGGGCGTCGTGTCGCCCTTCGCGTTCGACGGGGCGCGCGTGGCCCTGGCCCACGGCAGCCCGCTCGCGATCACCTGGCACTGCATGCTCGACGGCGCCGTGCCGCTGCTGGGCGCGGCCGTGCGGCGCAGCCGGTGGGCGCAGGCACCCGTGGCGCTCTCGGCCGTGAGCTCGGCCGCCGCCGAGCGGGTCCGCGACGCCTTCGGCGCGCCGGTCGCCGTCGTCCCCAACGGGATGGACCTCGAGCGCTGGGCGCCGGCGGCCGCCGCCGGGGGCGGCCCGGTCGGGGGCCCCGTGCGGTGCGTCGCCACGATGCGCCTCGCCCCGCGCAAGCGCGGGGGAGCCCTGATCGGCGTCGTGGAGGACGCCACGATGCAGCTGCCGGCCGGCGCGCTGCGGGTCGACGTCCTGGGCGACGGCCCGCGCCGCGCGGCGATGCAGCGCAGCATCGAGCGGCGCGACCTGGCCGACGTCGTGACGCTGCGCGGCCGGGTGCCGCGCGAGGAGGTGCGTGCCGCCTACGCGGACGCCGACGTCTTCCTGGCCCCCGCCGCGCTCGAGGCGTTCGGCATCGCGGCGCTCGAGGCCCGGACCGCCGGCCTCGTCGTGCTCGCCCGGCGCGGGACGGGCATCGCCGAGTTCGTCACCGACGGCGAGGACGGCCTGCTCGTGGACGACGACGCCGCCATGGCCCGCGCTCTCGTGTCGCTGGCCCGGGACCGTGGCCTCCTCGGCAGGTTGCGCGAGAACGCGGTGCGACGGCGTCCCCGGTTCGACTGGCCGACGACGCTCGCGGCCGCGGAGGCCGAGTACGCCCGCGCCCGCGTCCTCGCGGGGGCCGTGTCCCCCGGTCGGGCGCCCGGTCCTTTGGCACAGTAGGGAGCGGAGCCGCGGCGAACGGCCCCGCGTGCCGGTCCGCCGGTGCGGCACTGCTCCCGAGAGGTGTCACCATGTCCAGCACCAAGCCGGTCCGTGTCGTCGGCCTTCTCTCCATGATCGCGGGCGTCGTCCTCATCGTCGCCGGAGCGGCCACGTGGGTGATGGTCCGCACCCAGCTCGTCGACGAGAACATCACCGTCGCCGACGACGCCCAGATGTTCGGGGGCGAGCTCGTCGACGGCCCCCTGGACGCCTACTACCAGGCCGACATCATCAACACCCACGCGCTTGCCGCGTCCGACGGCAAGACCTACGCCGAGCTCGAGCAGGACGACCCGGTGCGCGTCACGATGATGAACGCGTCGTTCCTGCGCAGCTCGCTCTTCACCTCCGTCATCGCCTTCGGCGTGGCGGCCTTCGCGGCGGGCATGGGCCTGCTCTTCCTGCTCATCGGCTACGCCCTGCGTGCCCTGGCTCCGGCCGGTGCGCAGATCGTGCGGCCGACGGGTCCTGCCGCCTGACAGAGTCCGCATGGCGAAGGCCGCACCGGACCCGGTGCGGCCTTCGCCATGTCGGCCCGAGGGTCAGCCCGACGGTCAGCCTCGGCGGCGGCGCCCCGTCAGGAGCGACCCGACGAGCAGGGCCACGCCGGCGGCGGCGACCAGGATGATCAGCGCCAGCTCCAGGTCGAACCAGACCCCGGAGGCGAACGCGACGAGGCCGAGCCCCACGGCCGCGACGACCAGGCCCCACACGACTGTCCCGACGCGGATCCCGTCCGCCTCGACCACCGGCGCCCCGACCAGCGTCGTCTCGGCCGGCGGCGTGGCGACGGGCTCGCGCGCGACCTCCTCCCCGGGCAGCCACGGCGTCGCGGCCGGCTCGTGCGCGACCCGCTCCTGGGCGGCCGGCTCGTCGACGTGCGACTCGTCGCTCGCGCGGCCGGTGGCGTCGGTGGGGTTCGTGCTCGCGGTGGGGTGCTCGGTGGTCTCGTCCACGGTGTCCTCCGGGGTCTGCGTGGTCGGCTGCGGCTCGCCCGCCTCGTGCGGCGGGTCGGCGGGGTGCTGGTCCTCGGCGCTCATCGGCCGTCACCGACCTCGACGCGGCCGGCGGCCAGGTCGATCTCGAGGCGCAGGACGGGCTCGGTGCCGGCCGTGACCTCGTCGGACCGGTACGTGCGCTCGCTGGCGGCCCCCATGCCGTCGTAGACCTTGTCCCCGAACCAGTAGACCTGGCCGGCGAGGACCAGGACCTCGGCCTCGACGGTCGCGCCCTGCGGCACCACCACCCTCACGTCCCCGGCGGCGACCTCGATCGGTACGACGACGGTCTCGCCCTCCTCGAGCGGCAGCTCGGTGAGGTCGAGCCTCACGTCGCCCGCGCCGACGGAGTAGCCGGCCTCGGCCTCGGCCACCGACGTCGGCGTCCGGTCCACACTGCCGACCGCGGTGCCGTCGCGGCCCTCCCAGCTCCAGTCGGTCCCGCCGTCGTCCCTCGAGCTCGCGAAGGTCCCGGCCGGCAGCAGCACGATCGTCAGGAGGACGGCGAGCCCGCCGAGGCCACCGGCGCGCCGGCCGCGGAGCCCGGCCACGATGATCGCGACCCCCAGGAGGGTCACGGCGACGGCGCCGGACGTCAGGAGGACCGGACCGGTGAAGGTGCCCACCCGGCTCGCGTAGAGCAGGCCTGCGAAGACGAGGAGGGCGAGCGCGGCCACCAGGGCGAGCGTGGCGGGACCCGGCCCCTGCGGGCGCCGCCGGGTCGCCACGGGCGCGGCGTACGGCACGGCGGCCGGGGAGGACGCAGGGCTCGCGGCGGTCGGGTACGCCGTGGTCGAGGGCCCGGCCGTCGGGTACGCCGTGGTCGAGGGCCCGCATGCCGGGTACGCGGCCGTCGCGTCGTCGGTGATCGGGCGCTCGGTGGTCGACGTCGTCGCGTACGGCGCGGTCGGGTACGGCTCCGTCGGGTACGGCGCGGTCGGGTACGACCCGGTCGGGTACGGCGGCGACGTCGGGGAGGGCGCGTTCGGGTACAAGGTCGTCACCGGTCCTTCGGTACGGCGGGTGCCGGCAGGCCCCGCGGGTGGGGTGGGGCGGGGACCGGCACGGTTCGCGCCCGTGACCACGAGGACCACGACGATCGCGACGGCGCTCACCCACAGCAGCGGGTGCCACCAGCCGAGGTCGAAGCCCCACCACGGGCCGGCACCCCAGCCGTCGCTCGCGGACAGGCCGGCGACGAGCATCGCGATCCCGCCGACCACGGCGGCGTCCACGTCACCGCGGAAGAGCTGCTGGAGGTGGATCCGGCCGTCCGACTGCTCCGGCAGGAGCAGCCAGCCGATCGCGTACACGACGAGCCCGAGGCCGCCCAGCAGCACGCCCACGGCGAGCAGGCCGCGCGTGACCAGCGGGTCGATGCCGAACCGGGCGGCGAGGCCCCCGGCGACGCCACCGATCCACCGGTCCTGCGTGCGGACCACGCCGAGGCGCCGGACGCTGTCGAAGAACGAGTCCAGCCCGGTGCTGGGCGGCGCACCGGTGGGCGGGGGCGGCGGCGGCGGCGAGCTCTCGGCGCCCGGAGGTCGTGCGGTGGGATCGTGCTTCTCGTCCATGGCAGCCATGCTCGTCCGTCGCGCGGCCCGCGGGTATCGGGGCCAGCCCTGACCGGACCCTGAACCCTGACGGCCCGACCCTGAGCGGGCGGGTGCGCGGACCCGGAACCTGACCCGGGGACCTCGGTGCGGCGCCGTCAGCCGTCCCGGTGGCGGCGTCGGACGTGTGACGATGCTCCCGTGACCACGAGCACGTTCCCGGGACCGCGGGGGCCGGTGGCCGCCGGCACGCCGGCGCGCACGCGGCTCCCGCTGCGCCGCCCGCCGCGCGGGC
>NZ_JACEXH010000073.1:0-16167 GCF_014525465.1 Actinotalea sp. JY-7885
GGCCGCCTTGGCGCGGTTGAGGCTCGCGCGCGCGACCTCGGAGGCCGGCGTCAGGCCGAGGGCCTCGGCCACCGGCCGGCCCGGCTCGACGGTCGGGCCGTCCGGCCGGTCGTCCAGGGCGTCGTGGCCCGGGTCGTCGTGACGCTGGGCGTCGCCTGCACCCGGCCGCTCCTCGTCACCGGACACGGGTCACCCGCCCGCCCATGACGTCCACGCGGGCGCCGTCGAGCTGCTCGGGCACGTCCTCGGCGACGGCCGCCGTGACCAGCACCTGCTCGGCGCGGGCGACGAGGGCGGCGAGCCGGTCCCGGCGCCGCACGTCGAGCTCGGCGAAGACGTCGTCGAGGATGAGCACCGGCTCCGCGCCCTCGCCCCAGTCCGAGATGCCCAGCGCAGCGTCGTCGTCGGGCGAGCCGTGGGTGAGGAGCTCGAACGACGCGAGCCGCAGCGCGAGCGCGTACGACCACGACTCCCCGTGGCTCGCGTAGCCCTTGGCGGGCAGGCCACCCAGGGTCAGCACGAGGTCGTCGCGGTGAGGGCCGACGAGGTTCACGCCGCGGTCGATCTCCTGGGTCCGCAGGCGGCTCATCGCCTCGAGCAGCTGCGCCTCGAGCAGCTCGGGGCCGGCATCGAGGTGCGGCACGTCGGCCGGGGCGAGGACGCCCGGTCCACCGACCTGGGCGCGCCCCGGCCGGTCGTCGTCGTCCGGCGCGCTGGCCACGAGCGAGGACCGGTAGCCGAGGACCGCCTCGCCCTGACCGTCGCTGACCTGCGCGTAGGCCGCCGCGACGTGGGGTCGCAGCTGCTCGACGAGCCGGACCCGCGCGGCCAGGACCTGCGCGCCGATCTCGGCGAGCTTGCTGTCCCACACGTCGAGGGTCCGCAGGTCCGCGCCCGCCTCGCCCTCGTCCGCGGAGCGGTGGCGGCGGCCGCGCCGGGCGGCGCCGGCGGTCTTGAGCAGCGCCCCCCGCTGGCGCAGGACGCGCTCGTGGTCCGCCAGCACGCCCGCCATCCGCGGCTGGACCTGCACCATGAGCTCGTCGAGGAACCGCCGGCGCCCGTCCGGGTCGCCCTTGACCAGCGCCAGGTCCTCCGGCGCGAAGAGCACCGTGCGCAGGATGCCCAGCACGTCGCGGGGCCGGCGCACCGGTGCGCGGTTGACCTGTGCCCGGTTGGCCCGGCCCGGGTTCAGCTCGAGCTCGACGAGGCTCTGCCGCTCACCGCGCACGGCCCGCACCCGCACGACGGCGCGCGGCGCACCCGCGCGCACCAGGGCGGCGTCGGACGAGACCCGGTGCGACCCGAGGGTGGCGACGTACCCGATGGCCTCGACGAGGTTGGTCTTGCCCTGGCCGTTCGGCCCGACGAGGGCTGTCACGCCCGGCTCGAGGTCGAGGTCGACCTGCTCGTAGGACCGGAAGTCGGTCAGGGACAGGCGGCTGACGTGCACGGCGGACGACTCAGACGGGTTCGGACGGCGGTACGGCCTGACGCACGGTGTGCCCACCGAACTGCTGACGCAGCGCCGCCACGGCCTTCATCGCGGGGGAGGGCTCCTGACGCGAGGCGAACCGCGCGAAGAGCGCGGCCGAGATCACGGGCAGCGGGACGGCCTGGTCGATCGCCTCGTCCACCGTCCAGCGCCCTTCGCCGGAGTCCTCGACGTAGTCGTCGATCGCGCTCAGGCCCGGGTCCTTCTCGAGCGCGGCCACGAGCAGGTCGAGCAGCCAGGACCGCACGACGGTCCCGCGCTTCCAGGCGCGCATGGTCCCGACGACGTCGGTGACGACGTCCTGCGCGGCGAGCAGCTCGTAGCCCTCGGCGTACGCCTGCATCACGCCGTACTCGATGCCGTTGTGCACCATCTTGGCGAAGTGCCCGGCGCCCACCGAGCCCGCGTGCACGAAGCCCTCCTCGCGAGGGCCCTCCGGGCGCAGGGCGTCGAACACCGGCATGAGGTGCTCGACGTCCTCGGCGGACCCGCCGGCCATGAGGCCGTAGCCGTTGGCCAGGCCCCAGACGCCGCCCGAGACGCCCACGTCGACGTAGCGGATGCCCGCCTCCGCGAGCCGCGCGGCGTGCTCGATGTCGTCCTTGTAGTACGAGTTCCCGCCCTCGACGACGACGTCCCCGCTGGTCAGGAGCGTGCCGAGCTCCTCGACGGTGCTCCGCGTCGGCCCGCCCGACGGCACCATGACCCACACGACGCGGCGGCCCTGCGGCAGCGCCTCGACGAGCGCCGCGAGGCTCTCGACGTCGGACACCTCGGGGTTGCGGTCGTACCCGGTGACCTGCAGGCCCTGGTCACGCAGCCGCTGGCGCATGTTCGCGCCCATCTTGCCGAGACCGACGAGTCCGAGGTGCATGCCGGGTTCCCCCTGGGGTCAGCTGGCGAAACGGATCGGGACGAGCAGGTACCGGTAGCTCTGGTCGTCGTCCCCCTCGAGCGCGCGCTGGCCGGTGAACTCGACCGGCTTGTTCGGGTGCGTGAACGCGAGGCGCACGAACTCGGTGCTCAGCGCGCCGAGGCCGTCGAGGAGGAACTGCGGGTTGAACGCCACGGCGATGTCCTCGCCGACGAGGCTCGCCTCGAGGGCCTCCGAGGCCTGTGCATCATCGCCCTGGCCGGCGTTGAGCACCACCTGACCCTCGCTGAACGCGAGGCGGATCGGCGTGTTGCGCTCGGCGACGAGGGAGACGCGCCGGGCGGCCTCCGTCAGCGCCTGCGTCGAGACGACGGCGTGGATCGGCTTCTCCGCGGCGAACAGCCGGCGGACCGCCGGGTAGTCGCCGTCGACCAGGAGCGAGGTCGTGTGCCGGCCGCCGGCCTCGAACCCGATGAGGTCCACGCCGGCGCCCGTGGCGAGCGCGACCGTCACGCGGTCGCTCGAGCCCAGGGACTTGGCGGCGTCCGACAGCGTCCGCGCCCGGACCAGCGCGACCGACGAGTGGGCCGGGTCGGCCGGCGACCAGCCCACGGTCCGCAGCGCGAGGCGGTAGCGGTCCGTCGCGAGCAGCGTGATGACCTCGCCCTCGATCTCGACCCGCACCCCGGTGAGCAGCGGCAGCGTGTCGTCGCGGCTCGCGGCGACGGTCACCTGCGCCACGGCCTCGACCAGGTCGGGGCCGGCGATCGTGCCGACGACGCCGGGCATCGCGGGCAGGGCGGGGTAGTCCTCGACGGGCATCGTCAGGAGCGTGAAGCGGCTGGCGCCGCACGTCACGGAGACCTTGGTGCCGTCGAGCACGACGTCGACCGGCTTGGCCGGCAGCGCCCGGGAGATCTCGGCGAGGAGTCGGCCGGACACCAGGACGGTGCCGGGCTCGCTCACGTCGGCGGCGATCTCGGACCGCGCGGAGACCTCGTAGTCGAAGCTCGAGAGCTGCACGACGCCGCTCGCATCGGCTTCGAGCCGCACACCCGCCAGCACGGGGACCGGGGGGCGCGTCGGCAGGGAGCGTGCCGTCCAGGTCACCGCCTCGGCGAGGACGTCACGGTCGACCCTGAACCTCATCGCTCATCCCTTCGGGCCCCACCGGGGTCTCCCCCGTGCGGCCGTGTGCTGGCGCGCCGTGCCGGTGGTCCAGCCGGGCGCCGGTCTGCTGCCGGTTGCTGCGAGCCGCGGCGGCCCTGACGGGCACGACGGCGCGCTGCGCCCGCTGATCTGGGCTGAACAGTACGCGAGTCGGGCTGGCGACGAACACCATCCGTGTGATGCGCGACCCGGGTGGGCGTCGGCGGCCCGGATCGCAGGTTCCTGTCGTTCGCCGCCCCCACCCATGAAGGCGTTGTGGATCCCTGGAGAAGAGAAGACTCGTCGTCATCATCGGTGCTGTGGACGATGTGGAGATCCCACGTTCTCGCAGGTCACATCGCCCGGCGCGGCTGTGCACCCGGTGTCGACCGATCGGTGCACGACGACCCGCGGCGGTGGACGGCCGCCGGGTGGCCACCTCCCGTCCACCGGCCGGACCCCGGGCGTCCACACCCAGCACGGTCCCCGTCCACCGTCGTCCACAGGGATCTCCACAGTTGTGAACAGTCGTCCTACGGGTCAAAGAGGGACGACCCGGACGAGGCGTCAGCCGCGGTGCTGCTGCTTGATCCGGTTCGTCAGCTCGGTGACCTGGTTGTAGATCGAGCGGCGCTCGGCCATGAGCTCACGGATCTTGCGGTTCGCGTGCATGACGGTCGTGTGGTCGCGGCCGCCGAACTGCTGACCGATCTTGGGCAGCGACATGTCGGTGAGCTCGCGGCACAGGTACATGGCGATCTGCCGAGCCGTGACCAGGACGCGGGACCGCGACGAGCCGCACAGGTCGTCGATCGTCAGGCCGAAGTAGTTCGCCGTCTGGGCGATGATCGCCGCGGCCGTGATCTCGGCGGTGTCCTCGTCGGTGATGAGGTCCTTGAGGACGATCTCCGCGAGGGCGAGGTCGACCTGCTGCCGGTTGAGGTTGGCGAAGGCCGTGACGCGGATGAGGGCGCCCTCGAGCTCGCGGATGTTCGTGGAGATCTTGGACGCGATGTAGGACAGCACGTCGTCGGGCGCCTGGAGCTTCTCGTTGCCCGCCTTCTTGCGCAGGATCGCGATGCGGGTCTCCAGGTCCGGCGGCTGGACGTCGGTGATCAGGCCCCACTCGAAGCGCGACCGCATGCGGTCCTCGAAGCCGTTGAGCTGCTTGGGCGGCAGGTCGGACGTGATCACGACCTGCTTGTCCGCGTTGTGCAGCGTGTTGAAGGTGTGGAAGAACTCCTCCATCGTCTGTTCCTTGCCCTGCAGGAACTGGATGTCGTCGACGAGCAGGACGTCCACCTCGCGGTAGCGGCGCTGGAACGCGCCGGCCTTGCCCTCACCGATGGAGTTGATGAAGTCGTTGGTGAACTCCTCGGAGTTCACGTAGCGCACGCGCACGCCCGGGTACAGCGAGAACGCGTAGTGGCCGATCGCGTGGAGCAGGTGCGTCTTGCCCAGGCCGGAGTCGCCGTAGATGAACAGCGGGTTGTAGGCCTTCGCGGGTGCCTCCGCGACGGCGACGGCGGCGGCGTGCGCGAACCGGTTCGAGGCCCCGATGACGAAGGTCTCGAACAGGTACTTGGGATTGAGGCGCGCCGGCTCGACCTGGGGTCGCGCGGACGGGGTGACCCGGCCGAGCGAGCGCTCGCCGTAGCTGGGCTGCGGAGCCCGCTCGTCGTCGTCGTCGTGGCGGTCGTGCCCGCGCGCGTCGAGGCGGTCGTCGCGGTCGCGGTCCTGCCGGTCCGGGCGCTCGGTCGCGGGACGCGCCGCCTCGGTGTCGAGGGACGGGTCGACCGTGACCGCGAAGCGCGCGTCCATCCCCAGCACCTCGCTCAGCGCGGCGTTGAGCTCGGTGCGCACCCGGGACTCGAGGTAGTCCTTGGTGAACTCGTTGCCGACGGCGAGCAGGGCGGTGCCGTCGAGCAGCCCGAGCGGGCGGACGAGACGGATGAACGCGAGCTGCTGCGAGCTGGTGGCAGGGTCGTTGGCGAGTCGGCCGACGGCGCGGTCCCAGACCTGCGCGATCGAGTCGTCCTGTGGGGGCACGGTGATCGCTCCTGGTGCGTGCTGCGGGGGCCAGATCCGGCGGCGAGTCTCGCACGGCACGCGGTGATCCACATAGTTCTCCACACCCTGTGTGCTGTGCTGGGAGGTGCGCGAAGCCCGCACCGGGCGGGGTCCACGTCGACCCGCCGCCCGTGCGTCCTTGATCGTGCGCGTGTGGTGCGCTGATCCTGCATCGGTGTGTCGTCGGCCCGAATCGGCCGAACGAGTGCATCCTGACGGATTGCGTGCCCGGCGTCGAGAGCCGTGCTCCTGTTTGACCGGCCGGGATCCGCCACGTACCGTGGCACAGCCGTTTCTCTCGGCTCCTGCCAGCGTGCCCGCGTGCCCCCAGCAGTTGGGGTGCTCTCGAGCCGCGGGGTCCTGACCCCGCGTGTCGCAGTCCGAGGAAGCAGACGACCGTCCGCCGTCCCGGCGGTGACCTTGATCCAACCTTGTGGAGTACTGACGTGTCGAAGCGCACCTTCCAGCCGAACAACCGGCGTCGGGCCAAGACCCACGGCTTCCGGCTGCGCATGCGCACCCGTGCCGGCCGCGCGATCCTCGCCGCCCGTCGGCGCAAGGGGCGCGCGGAGCTCTCCGCCTGACAGCGGGGTGCTTCCCGCTCCGCTGCGGATGCGTCGGTCCGAGGACTTCGCGCTGACGATCCGCCGCGGTGCACGAGCCGGCAGGACGACGCTCGTCGTCCACTGCCGGCTGTCCGGTGACCGTGAGGGCGCGCGCGTGGGCTTCGTGGTCCCGCGTACCGTCGGAGGTGCGGTCGTGCGCAACACCGTTCGACGCAGATTGCGAGGCGTGGTGGTCGAGCAGCGCGGGTCCTTGCCCGACGGGGCCGACGTCGTCGTGCGCGTCCTCCCGCCGGCCGCCGGCGCGACCTACGCGACCCTGGCCGACGAGTTCACCTCGGCGTTGAGCACAGCGGCCCGGCGGGCCGCCTCCGCCGCGGTCCGGCCATGAGCTCGCACACGGGCGCCGGCCAGCTCGAGGCGCTGCGACAGCTGCCCCGGATGGTGCTGGTGGGCCTCCTGCGGGCCTACCAGCTCGTGATCTCACCCCTGAGCGGCCCGACGTGCCGCTACTACCCCTCGTGCTCGTCGTATGCGCTGCTGGCCGTGCAGCGCCACGGTGCGGTGCGCGGGACGTGGCTGGCGGTGCGGCGCCTCGCCCGCTGCCACCCCTGGACCCCGGGTGGCGTCGACGACGTCCCGCCCGCGCGGGTCCCCCAGACCTGTGCCGACGAGCACGCGTGTGATCACCGAGCGAGGAGCTCTGCCTGATGCCGTTCCCCGACAACATCCTGTGGCCGCTGAAGGTCGCGGTCGCGTGGATCATGGTCCAGTTCCACTCGCTCCTCACGGCCGCCGGCCTGGACCCCGCGTCCGGTGCCGCCTGGGCGCTGTCGATCGTGGGCCTCGTCATCGTCATCCGGATCCTGCTGATCCCGCTCTTCGTGCGACAGATCAAGGCCTCGCGCGGCATGCAGGCCCTGGCGCCGGAGATGCAGGCGATCCAGAAGAAGTACAAGGGCAAGACGGACCCCGCGTCGCGTGAGGCGATGAGCCGGGAGACGATGGAGCTCTACCGCAAGCACGGCACGAACCCGTTCGCGTCCTGCCTGCCGATCCTCGCGCAGTCACCGATCTTCTTCGCCCTGTTCCGGGTGCTGTACTCCCTGCCTGCCCTCGAGGCCGGGACCTACGGCGACGGCCGGGACTCCATCGGCCCGCTGACGCAGGAGCTCGCGGCCGAGGCGAACAACGCGACGCTCTTCGGCGCCAAGATCTCCGAGACGTTCCTCGGCTCGGACGACGTCTCTGTCAAGATCGTGACGGTCCTGCTGATCGTCGCGATGTCGGCGACGACCTTCTTCACGCAGCGTCAGCTCACGCAGAAGAACATGCCGGCCTCGGCGCTCCAGGGCCCGATGGCGCAGCAGCAGAAGATGCTGCTCTACCTGCTGCCCGTCGTCTTCGCCGTCTCGGGTGTCAACTTCCCGATCGGTGTCCTCATCTACTGGACCACCACGAACGTGTGGTCGATGGGCCAGCAGTTCTACGTGATCCGGCGGAACCCGACGCCCGGGTCCGAGGCGGACCGCCTGCTCAAGGAGCGCCGGGCGCGCAAGGCGGCCGCCAAGGGCATCGTGCTGGAGGAGCCGAAGGCGGAGGTGGAGGAGAAGCCGCGCGGGCAGCGTCCGCAGCCGAAGCGCAAGGCTCGCGCCAAGCCGGTCGCGGGTGCGCCGACAATCCCGGCGGGTACCTCGGACGCTCCTCAGGACGATGTCCAGGATACCCCCGGGGGTATGTTGGAGGTCCAGGACGACGCCCCTGCGCCGACCACACCCGCGGCGAAGAAGCGACCGGCCACCAGCGCGGGTGGGGCGACGAAGCCCCGCCCGGCGGGAGCGACCGGTGGCACGACGAAGCCCCGCCCGGCGGGAGCGACCGGTGGCACGACGAAGCCCGCTGCCGCGGGCGGCACCGGGACCTCGGCCGCGCCCAAGAAGCCGCGTCCTGGTGGCGCGACGGGGGCGGACGGCGCGGGCTCGAGCACGCCGCGCAAGCCGCGGACCCCGAAGAAGTGATCTCGACGGGCCGGCCGACCGCGGCCGCCCGATCCATCCCCGTGCACCAGGAGACGCCATGACCGACAGCACTGCCGCTCCGGAGACCTCCGACGGCCCGGACGACGTCCGGCGCCTGGAGGAGGAGGGCGAGATCGCGGCCGACTACCTCGAGGAGCTCCTCGACATCGCCGACCTCGACGGCGACATCGACATCGACGTGGACCACGGACGCGCCGCCGTCGAGATCGTGGCCGAGCCGGGGACGGAGCGCGCCCTGCGTGCGCTCGTGGGTGCCGACGGCGAGGTGCTCGACGCGCTCCAGGAGCTGACCCGCCTCGCGGTACAGACCAAGACGGGCGAGCGGAGCCGGCTCATGCTCGATGTCGCCGGCTTCCGTGCCGGCCGCCGGGCCGAGCTCGCGGAGGTCGCCCGGGCGGCGATCGCCGAGGTCGCGGCCGCGGGACAGCCGGTCGCGCTCGAGCCGATGAACCCGTTCGAGCGCAAGGTCGTCCACGACGTCGTCGCGGAAGCCGGCCTGGCGTCCGACAGCGAGGGCGTGGAGCCGTCGCGGTACGTCGTGGTGCGGCCTGCCTGACGTGGTTCCACGTGAAACGGGGCCCGACGCCGAACCTGGCGGCGTCGGCGCGTCGGCTGGGGACGCCGGACCGGCTGAGCTGGACCCGGCGCCCTCGTCGGCGTTGCTGGACGAGGTCCTCGGTGCCGGGCGCCCGACGGTCGAGGCGTTCCACGACCTGCTCGCGGCGGAAGGCGTGCGCCGCGGGCTCATCGGCCCGCGTGAGGTGGCCCGGCTGTGGCGGCGCCACCTCCTCAACTCCGCCGCGGTCGCGCCGTTGCTTCCCGCGACCGGGACGCTGGTCGACGTCGGGTCCGGCGCCGGTCTGCCCGGGATCGTCCTGGCGGCGCTCCGGCCGGACCTTCGGGTGGTGCTGCTCGAGCCCATGCTGCGTCGGACCACGTGGCTCAGCGAGGTGCGCGACTCGCTCGGCCTGTCCAACGTGGAGGTCGTCCGGGGCCGGGCCGAGGAGCAGCACGGCGTCATCTCCGCGGACGCGGTGACGGCGCGCGCCGTGGCGCCCATGGACAGGCTGGCCCGGTGGACCCTGCCGCTGCTGCGTCCCGGTGGCGTGCTGCTGGCGATGAAGGGCGAGCACGCGGTCGAGGAGCTGGCCGCCGCCGGCGCCGTCATCGACGCGCTCGGGGGTGGCGAGCGATTGGTGGTCGACGTGTCGCCGGGCGGGGAGGTGACGCGGGTCGTGCGTGTGGTGCGGGCGACCGTACCGGTGCCGGCCCCGAAGCGACGGGGCCGGGGCCGGTCCTGACACCGGGCTGACGTGGGTGGGAGCCGCGCGGAGTGATTCTGCGATGTTCCACGTGAAACAGGGCCGCCTTCGGCCTCACTGGTGGACAGGGCGCCACCCACGCGGTGGGCTCGTCCATGCGCAGCCGGCCTGAGCTCGTGGCCGCGGCACTCGACTGATCGTCGTTCCACGCGGAACAGGTCGCGCCTAGCGAGCTCGAGTGCGGAGGCTGTACCGCGCCGCGGCGTTTCACGTGGAACCGAGCATTGCCGCCGCCCGCGAGACGGGGCGGAGACCCCCGTGCGCGGTCACGACCACGCACAGCGCCCCGCCGCCACACGCTGTTGCAGGCCCGCCGGAGCACGCGCTCGCGCGGGTGGTCTGTTTCACGTGGAACAGGCCGCGCCGGTGGCGAGGACTGTCGGTGCCAGATGGCAGGATGGACCGACGACGACGGGAGATCGGGTGCACGAGCAGGACCTGCCACCGGCTGACGCCCTGGGGGCGCTCACGGCGGACGACGAGCGCCGAGCAGCGCTCATGCAGTCGATCCCGGACGGCGACGAGTCGACGCCACTCGCGGCGCAGCTCGCCGTCGACGCCCGCCGGCGGATCGACCTGTCCGGACGCCGGTTCGAGCGCCCGACGACGACCCGGGTCCTCACCGTGGCGAACCAGAAGGGTGGCGTCGGCAAGACGACCACCACGGTGAACCTCGCCGCGGCCCTGGCGCAGGCCGGGGCGTACGTGCTCGTCATCGACAACGACCCCCAGGGCAACGCGTCGACCGCCCTCGGGGTCGACCACCGCGCCGGCACGCCGTCGACGTACGAGGTGCTCGTCGAGGACGAGGACCTGGCCGCCGTGGTCCAGCAGTCCTCGCGGATCCCACGCCTCCTGTGCGCTCCCGCGACGATCGACCTGTCCGGGGCCGAGATCGAGCTCGTCTCGCTGGTCGCCCGGGAGACCCGGCTCCGGAACGCGATCGACGTGTACCTCCGGCACCGGAGCGAGACCGGCGCGGACCGCCTGGACTACGTGTTCATCGACTGCCCGCCGAGTCTGGGCCTGCTGACGGTGAACGCCTTCGTCGCCGCGCGCGAGGTGCTGATCCCCATCCAGTGCGAGTACTACGCGCTCGAGGGCCTCAGCCAGCTCCTCAAGAACGTCCAGCTCATCAAGAACCACCTCAACCCTGCGCTGCACGTGTCGACGATCCTTCTGACGATGTACGACGCCCGGACCAATCTCGCCCAGCAGGTCGCGGCCGAGGTGCGGGAGCACTTCCCGGCGCAGACGCTGCGGACGACGGTGCCCAGGACGGTCCGCATCTCGGAGGCACCGAGCCACGGCCAGACCGTCATGACGTACGACCCCGGTTCGACCGGCGCGCTCTCCTACCTCGCCGCCGCGCGCGAGCTGGCCGAGCGTGGCGCACCGCGCGTGCCCGTTCCCGCAGAGAACCCCGCTGCGACGACCTACCTCGAGGAGAACTGATGGCTGAGAAGCGTCGTGGGCTGGGCCGTGGCCTCGGAGCCCTGATCCCGAGCGCACCGAGCGGCGACGCCCGCCCGGTGGACGTCTTCTTTCCCGGGGCACCCGCTGCGGCCGTCGTCTCGGACACTGTCCCCGTGAGCACCGACGTCGTTGCCGCCGGGAACACCGGCGGTGCGGCCGCCGCCACCGTCCCGCCGTCGCCGGTCGACCTCGTCGACGACCACGCGCAGCGGCCCCGTGCAGCGGCCTCGGAAGTCCCGGCACCGCACGGTGACGTCCTGTCGCCGCGCCCGGGGGAGCGCGCCGATGTTTCACGTGAATCGGTGCACGACGGCGCTACGGACGTCGACGTTTCCCGTGAAACCGCGGCCACGACGGCGGAAGCGGACCGTCCCGCTGCCGATGTTTCACGTGGAACCACGGACGACCTGGTCCCGGTGCCGGGCGCCCACTTCGCCGAGCTGCCGGTCGGGTCCATCGCTCCGAACCCGCGCCAGCCCCGGTCGGTGTTCGACGAGGAGGCCCTCGCCGAGCTGGTCGGGTCGATCCGCGAGGTCGGCGTGCTCCAGCCCGTCGTCGTGCGGCCCGTCGTGGGCGAGGACGGCGCGCCTCGCTACGAGCTCATCATGGGCGAGCGGCGGTGGCGGGCCACCCAGGAGGCGGGCCTCGAGCGGATCCCCGCGATCATCCGGGAGACCGACGACACCGACCTGCTCCGCGACGCGCTCCTGGAGAACCTCCACCGCAGCCAGCTCAACGCGCTCGAGGAGGCCGCCGCCTACCAGCAGCTGCTCGACGACTTCGGGTGCACCCACGAGGAGCTCGCGCGGCGGATCCACCGCTCACGCCCGCAGATCTCCAACACCCTGCGCCTGCTGCGGCTCCCGCCGCTCGTGCAGCGGCGTGTCGCCGCCGGGGTGCTCTCCGCCGGGCACGCCCGCGCCCTGCTGGGGCTCGCGGACGGCGCCGCCATGGAGCGCCTGGCGCAGCGGATCGTGGCCGAGGGCCTCTCCGTGCGGGCCACGGAGGAGATCGTCGCGCTGGGGGGTGACGCCGAGAAGCGCGTGCCCGTGCGGCGCCCGCGGGCCGGCGTCCACAACGCGGCGCTGGACGACCTGGCCACGAGGTTGTCCGACCGCTTCGAGACGCGCGTGAAGATCCAGCTCGGCCGGAACAAGGGCCGGATGACGGTCGAGTTCGCGTCGGTACAGGACCTCAACCGGATCCTCGAGACCCTCTCGCCGCAGGACCCGGGTCTGCTGCGCTGACGCGGGCTGGCGCCCTGACGCGACGTGTCAGCGGGTGTCGGGCGACGCGCTCTCCACGGCGCCGCCGGCGCGGTGCGGGCCGGTGCCGAAGAGCCTGAGCAGCTCGCTCTCGGCCTCGACGACCCCGGCGAGCCGCCGGACGCCCTCGCGGATGCGCTCGGGGGTGGGGTAGCAGAACGACAGCCGCATGTGGTCCGAGCCCTGACCGTCGGCGTAGAAGGCCGTGCCGGACACGTACGCGACGAGCGCCGTCACCGCGCGGGGGAGCATCGCCTGGGCGTCGAGGCCCTCGGGCAGCTTGACCCAGGTGTAGAAGCCGCCGTCGGGGACCGTCCAGCTCGCCTCGGGGATGTGCTCCTCGAGAGCCTCGATCATCGCGTCGCGCCGCTGGCGGTACATCTCGCGGTACAGCTTGATCTGGTGCCGCCAGTCGTGGTGCGCGAGGTAGGTCGAGATCGCGAGCTGCGACGCGTTCGAGGGGCACAGGATCGAGGACTCGCTCGCGAGCACGAGCTTCTCGCGGATGTAGTGCGGGGCCACCGCCCACCCGACGCGGTAGCCGGGCGCGAAGGTCTTCGAGAACGAGCCCAGGTACACGACGCCCACGTCGTCCATGGAGCGCATGGCGGGCAGGGGGTCGCCGTCGAAGCCCAGCAGACCGTAGGGGTCGTCCTCCAGGACGAGGACCCCGTAGCGGGCCGCGATCTCGAGGACGCGCGGTCGGCGCTCCTGGGCGAGGGTGACGCCGGCCGGGTTGTGGAAGTTCGGGACCGTGTAGAGCAGCTTGACGCTGCGCCCTTCGCGCTTGAGGCGGGCGAGCGTCTCCTCGAGCGCCTCGGGGATCAGCCCGTGCTCGTCCAGCGGCACGTGCACCACGTCCGCCTGGTAGGAGCGGAAGACCCCGAGGGCGCCCACGTAGCTCGGCGCCTCGGCGACCACGACGTCGCCGGGGTTGATGAAGAGCCTGACGACAAGGTCGAGCGCCTGTTGTGATCCCGTGGTGACCACGACGTCGTCCGGGTGCGCCTGGATGCCCTGCAGGCGCATCACCTCGAGGATCTGCTCCCGCAGCGTCTCGTCGCCCTGTCCGGAGCCGTACTGCAGCGCCGTCGTTCCGCGCTTGAGGAGCAGCTGGTAGCTCGACTCGGCGAGCGCCTCGAGGGGAAGCCCGTCGATGTTGGGCATCCCGCCGGCGAGCGAGACCACCTCGGGGCGGTTCGCGACGGCGAAGAGCGCGCGGATCTCCGAGGCGCGCATGCCGTGGGTGCGGTCGGCGTAGGCCTCGATCCAGGGGTCGAGGCGGGTCCCGGTGGCGGGCTGGACGCGGGGAGCGGCTCCGCCGGTCGCGGGAGTCACCCGCCCCGTCGGCTCGCCGTGCTCGGGAGTCATGTCCCGAAGTCTGCCACGCGGCGGACAGGTGAGACGCGCGCCGACCGGCCGGCGGGACACCGGTGGCCCACCGCCGGACCGGCTGGCCTCCGCGCCGCCCCCGTGCACGCCGAAGGCCCCGCGGTTCGCCGCGGGGCCTTCGGTCGGGTGGAGCAGACGGCGTCAGCGCGAGGCGCCCGCCAGGACCGACTCGATCTCGGTGACGAGCGCCGGCTTGGGACGCGCGCCGACGACCTGCTTGACGAGCTCGCCGCCCGTGTAGATGTTCAGCGTCGGGATGGACGTGATGCCGTAGGCCGCCGTGACCTGCGGGTTCTCATCCGAGTTGATCTTCGCGATCTTGACGCGGCCCGCGTAGGTCTCGGACAGCTCCTCGAGGATCGGGGCGACCTGGCGGCACGGGCCGCACCACGGCGCCCAGAAGTCCAGGACCACGGGGATCTCGGACTCGAGGACCTCGGTCTTGAAGGTGGCGTCGGTGACGGGGACGGTGCTCACAGGGTCTCCTCGATCTTCTGGGGCAGGGCGGCGGGGGCGGGGGGCTCGGCGGCGTGCACGAGCTCCGCCAGGTAGTGCTGGGCGTCGAGCGCGGCGGCGCAGCCCGTGCCGGCGGCCGTGATGGCCTGGCGGTACACGTGGTCGACGAGGTCGCCGCACGCGAACACGCCCTCGACGTTGGTGGCGGTCCCACGCGCGCCGGCACCGGCGGCCTCGGGCCCGACGAGGACGTAGCCCTCGTCGTCGAGGTCGACCTGGCCGACGAGCAGCTCGTTGCGCGGGACGTGCCCGATGGCGACGAACAGGCCGGTCGCCGCCAGCTCACGCTCGGCGCCGGTCACCGTGTCACGCAGGGTGACGCCCGAGACCTTGTCCTGGCCGTGGATCGCGACGACCTCGCTGTTCCAGGCGAACCGGATCTTGGGGTCGGACGTCGCGCGGTCCGCCATGATCTTCGAGGCGCGCAGCTCGTCGCGGCGGTGCACCATGGTGACCGTCCTCGCGAAGCGCGTGAGGAACGTCGCCTCCTCGACGGCGGAGTCCCCGCCGCCCACCACGACGACGTCCTGGTCGCGGAAGAAGAACCCGTCGCACGTCGCGCACCACGAGACGCCGTGGCCCGAGAGGCGCTTCTCGTCCGGCAGCCCGAGCTCGCGGTAGGCGGAGCCCGTCGCGAGGATCACGGCGCGCGCCCGGAAGGTGTCGCCGTTCCCGGTGACCACGGTCTTGACGGGGCCGACCAGGTCGGCGCGCACGACGTCGTCGTAGCGGACGTCCGCGCCGAAGCGCTCCGCCTGCTTGCGCATGTTCTCCATGAGGTCCGGACCCATGACGCCGTCGACGAAGCCCGGGAAGTTCTCCACCTCGGTGGTGTTCATCAGGGCGCCGCCCGCGGTCACGGAGCCCGCGACGACGACGGGTGCCAGGCCGGCGCGCGCGGCGTACACGGCGGCGGTGTAGCCGGCGGGGCCGGACCCGATGATCACAAGGTCCCGGAGGGTGTCGGTCACGTGCGGCGTCCTTCGTCCGGTGGGTGGTTCGATCGCGTCAACCGATCCTAGAGGCCGGATGTTCCGTGCCGGCGCCGACCGGTGCCGGCACGGCCCGGTCAGGAGAGGCGGATCTCCGCGAGCTCCACGCGGTTGCTGCCGTCGGCGGTCTGCGGGAGCTCGGTGAACCACAGCACCAGGTGCTGGGTCTCGGTGGGGCTGCTCAGCGTCAGCACCGTCTCGGCGGACATCGGGCCGGACGCGAGCACCTCACCCTCGGTCGGCGTCGCCGGGTCCGTCGCGCGGATCTCGACGTTGCCGCCCGTGCCGTTGACCACGAGCGTGACGGTGGTGACCGTGGCCGGCTCGGCCAGCGTGACCGCGTAGCCGACGCCGGGCTTCATGCCGTAGGTCGGCGACTTGTACGTCCGCGTGTACCAGTGGGTGGCGGGGTCGCCGTCGTAGGCGAGCGCGACGGCCTCGGGGTGCTCGTTGTTGTCGCCACCGGGCGGCGGGTCGAGCATCTCGCCGGACGCGATGGTGGGCGGCACGGCCGTCGCCGCGTCCCCGGGCGCCTCGCCCTCGCCCTCGCCCTCGCCCTCGGCCGGGGCGTCGGCCTCGGGCTCCTCGGGTGCGGCGGAGTCGACGACGTCGCCGAAGCCGTCGCTGCCGCCGATCGGCGGGGGCGGGTCGGTCAGCGCGTTCCACGCCCACACCAGGCCGATGACGACGGCGATGCCGACCAGGGCGAGCACGATGGGTGTGGGGTCGAAGCGCTTGCGCACGAGCACCTCGACGGGGGTGCCGATGAGGTGCTCGAAGGACTCGTGCCCGCGGTGGTGCTCGCGGTCGGGCGCACGCTCCGGGTCGGGCGCGGGCCCGTGGTCGGTCGAGGGCGAGGGGCGGTCGCTCGACGCCGGGGGCCGGACGGGACGGCGCTGCACCGTGGCCGGGCCCATGACCTGCGTCGGCGCGGCTCCGGTCGGCATGGCCTGCGTGGCCGCCGCTGCGTCCGCACCGGCCTCGGCCTGGTCGGGGGCGTCCGTCCCGGCCCGCGCG
>NZ_JACEXH010000074.1:0-16108 GCF_014525465.1 Actinotalea sp. JY-7885
GAGCTCGCCGCTCGCCGCGTCGACCCAGGCCGCCACCTGCTCGGGCTCGCGGCCTCCGGGGCCGCCCCCGCGACCGCGCTGCGCCTCGGCGCCGCCCTGCGCCTCCACACCCTGCGCCCCGGCGCCCTGGGCGTCGGTCCCCCGCCATCCCCACGACCAGCCGCCGCGTCCCTCGCGGAAACCCGTGACGACGCCGCCCGCGACCGCCCCGTCGAGGCGCACGTCCGCCTCGACCCGCACGTCGCCCGGCAGGGCGTGCCGGGTGATCAGCTCACCCGCCCGCCGCGCGACGGCGTGCCGGCCGGACTGCGCGTCGTCGGCCGCGCGCCACGCACTGCCCTGCCACGGCGCGCGGATCCCCTGGTCGAACGACGTGACCGCACGTCCGCCCGTGACCGGGCCCGGCTGGACGTCGTCGGACGCCCACGCACCGGCGCGCACGGTGGGCCAGCCGTCCACCCAGTCCAGCCGGTCGATGAGCATGGGCCGCTCGTTGATGCCGTCGGTCCCGTCGAGGTACGGGTCGGTGCGGTCGATCGCGTGATAGACGATCCAGTCCTGACCCGCGAGGTCCGTGACCAGGGCGTTGTGCCCGGTCCCGACCCACGTGTTCCCGTTCGGCGCGAGCACGGGCGTCCCGCCGGCGCGCGACTGCAGCAGCGGCACGCCCTCGCGGTCCACGTACGGGCCCGTGATCGACTCGGAGCGGCCCACATGCACGCTGTACCCGGTGGTGGGCCCGGCGCAGCAGTTCGCCGAGGACGCGAACAGGTACCAGAGCCCGTCGTGCTGCACGACGTAGGCCCCCTCGTACTTGTTGTCGACGGCCACCTGGACGGGCTCTCCCACCGCCTCGGTGCCGGTCTCGTCGAGCTCGGTGACCCAGATCCCGCCGTAGTACGAGCCGTAGAACAGGTGCTCGACGCCGTCGGGCCCCACGACGTGGTGCGGGTCGAACGTCCAGAGGTAGTTGCCCTCGCCGCCGTTGTTTCGCGGGTCGACCACCGGGTCGCCGGAGTCCGTCCACGGCCCCGCGGGCGACGGCGCGGTCGCGACCCCGATCGCGTTGTCGTTGGGCTCCCCGGTCACGGTGGTCTCCGTGACCACGTAGTAGAGGCGGTACTCGCCGTCGACGTAGCGGATGTCCGGCGCCCACAGGGCGGCCCCGCGCGAGGCGTCGGCCCAGGCCGGCAGCGTCGCCTCGGTGAACGCGTCGCCGACGTACTCCCAGGTCACCAGGTCGGTGGACCGCGAGATCGGCAGGAGGTGCCGGGTTCCCTCGCCCTCGCGCAGCGGGTCGGTCGTGCCGTACGCGTACCACCAGCCGTCCAGGCCGCGGATCACGGCGGGGTCGGCGAAGGTGTCCGCGAACGGCGCGCTGACCGGGTTGGTGTACTCGGTCCCGGTCGCGTCGGCGCCCGACCCCGGCCCGCCACCGCCGTGCCCGCCACCGCCGTGCCCGCCACCGCCGTGCCCGCCACCGCCGTGCCCGCCACCGCCACCTCCCCCCGCGGCCGCCGGAGTGGTGGTGAGCGCGAGGCCGACGACGAGAAGACCCGCCGCGGCGACCCGGCCCACGACGGACAGCGAGGTGCTCTGCGTCATTGCAGTGCCTGCCGATCGGGAGAGGGGGTGATGGGGAACAGGGACATCTCCTTGTACCCGCCCCCCACCGTGATCGCACGCCGACCATTCCGGCGGCGACCGCCCTGCACCTCAGACGCCTGTCACGGCCCGCCTCTGGGCGACGCCGCCGCGCCGTCCTCCCGCGGCCGCGCGAGCGCGCGCTCGAACCAGCCGCCCGGCTCGACCTGCGGCCGTGGCGCCTCCTCAGGGGTCCGGACGCGCGCGGGAGCCGGCTGCCACAGCGTCACGACGTCGGACCGGGCGGCGGCGAGCGCGTCCCCGGGCACGACGAGGCGCCCCTCCCCCAGCCCGAGCGCCGGCCAGGCGGCCACGACGACGACGTCGCCGGGCGGCGGCGCGGGCGACAGCCACGACGTGAGGTCGTAGGCCCGGCCACCTCCGCGGCCCCCAAGCGGCCGCAAGGTCAGGACGTCCGGCGGCCGCTGCCAGTGGTGCTCCGCCTCGAGCGTCGTGGTCGTGCGGCCGTCGGCGAGCTCGACACCGATCAGCACCTCGTGGTGCACGTCCCGGAAGACGTCGCGGGTCGGGTCGGGCTCGACCCGGAGCCGGGCGCCGACGTCGAGCACCAGCCCGGTGGTGTAGACGCGCACACCGCAGAGCACGAGTGCCGCGTCCGCGCTGCGCGTCAGGACGCCGCCGCCCGGCGCGATGCCGGGAACCTCGTGGTCGGGCGGGGAGAACGACGGCCGGCCGCCGTCGCCGTCGCCCCCCTCCTCCTCGGACCCGACCATCCTCACGATGTTCATGGCCCGACCGTGGCCGCGTGCGCCGCACCGGTCAAGGGTGCGCCACGTCACCACGAGGAACCACGGTTCTGGGACCGGTCTCATCTCGGGTGGCGCCTTCCACGGACCGTGCTTACCGTCGGAACTGGGACCGGTCACAGTCGTCCAACGGCGGGCGTACGGGCCGCTCCCACCGCCGCAACGACGCGGCGGCGAGCATCCGGTGGGGTCGAGGCCTGCGCCCGATCCGCCACCGCCGAGGTGAGCACCGTGCACCACGACCACGACCCGCACCACGACCTGGCGCGCCGCGCCCCGCTGCCGGCCGCCACCGCCGGGCCGGCGGCCGCCCGGCGACGGCACCGGCGGTCCGTCGGCCTCGTCGCGGCCGCCGCTCTGGCGGTCTCGGTCCTCGCCGGCTCCGCGACGGCGACCGCCGAGACGCGACCCGTCGGCGAGGGCAGCTACACAACCGACGTCGTCGGCCCGGCGCCCGAGGGCTGCGAGCCGCTCGCCTCGGACCCGCGCGCGTTCCTCACGGACGACGCGCCCGCGGGCGCGATCCCGACGAACGACTGGTGGTCGTCCCTGGTCTTCAAGCGCTGGAGCTGCACCACGAGCGAGCCGCTGCACGCGCACCCGCTCTCCTACCAGCCGACCACGCAGGGCCTCGGCCTCGGCTACACGCCCGAGCCCGTCCTGTCGGGCACGCCCGGTGGCATCGGTGAGTTCCACCACCCCTACGCGCAGGACGTGCTCGTCGGCGTCGCAGGGCTCGATGCCCCCGTCGTCGAGGTCGCGGACTGGAGCGACTGGACCGTGACGCCGTCGTGGTCCGACGGCACCCGCACGCTGCGCGCGACCATCGGCCACGGCCTCCCGTTCAGCTGGTACGAGCTCACGGGCGGCGACGCGGTGCTGAGCGCGCAGGCGGACCTGCGGGTCTGGCACGACGACGGCGGGACGGTGGGCTTCACCTCGGGCGGCTCCGACTACGTCGCCGTCGCCCCCGACGGCGCCTCGTGGACCACCTCGGGCACGACGCTGCGCTCCGCGCTCGCCGGCGAGGGCCGGCTCGCCGTGGCGGTGCTGCCCACCCCGGCGGGCGCCGACGACGACGACCGCCGCGCCCTGGCGACCCGGTACGCGGCGTCGTCGAGCGAGGTGACGGGCACCCGCGCCGACTACGACTACGACGAGGCGGCCGGCGTCGTCCGCACGACCTACACGCTCGAGACGAGCGGCGGCACCGTCGTGTCGCTGTACGCGCACCAGGCGGACCACCTCGCGGACACCGACGGCGAGGTCCTCGACGCCGCCTACGCGTCACCGCGCGGCACCATGACCACGATCGCCGGGGCCACGCAGTTCACGACCGAGACGCCGTTCACCGGGATCCTCACCGAGGTGCCCGCCGTGGCCACGGGCGCGGGCGAGGCCGGCGCCCGCCTGGACGCGCTGCTCGACGAGGTCGCCGCGGACCCGATGGGCCCGCCCGGGAGCGACACCTACTGGACCGGCAAGGCCCTGGGACGCGCGGCACGCATCGCGGAGATCGCCGACCAGGTCGGCCGCACGGACGTGCGCGACGCGGCGCTCGCGCAGATCCGCACGACGCTGACGGACTGGCTCACGGCCGACCCCGGAGAGACCGAGCAGCTCTTCGCGTACAACGAGGGCTGGGGCACGCTCGTCGGCTTCCCCGCGTCGTACGGCTCGGACAAGGAGCTCAACGACCACCACTTCCACTACGGCTACTTCATCACCGCCGCGGCGACGCTCGCCCGCTTCGACCCGGCGTGGGCGCAGGGCTACGGCGACATGGTCGACCTGCTCATCCGGGACGCCAACGGCTCCGACCGGGACGACCCGCTCTTCCCGTACCTGCGCGACTTCGACATCTACGCGGGGCACGACTGGGCGTCCGGCCACGGCGCGTTCCTGGCCGGCAACAACCAGGAGTCGAGCTCGGAGGGCATGAACTTCGCCGCGGGGCTGGTGCTGTGGGGCGAGGCCACCGGCGACACGGCCGTGCGCGACACCGGCGCCTACCTGTACGCGACGCAGGCGGCGGCCATCCAGGCCTACTGGTTCGACGGCGCGGGGGCCATCCCGGACGGGTTCGGCCACTCGACGCTCGGGATGGTCTGGGGCGACGGCGGCACCTACTCGACGTGGTTCAGTCCCGAGGCGGAGATGATCCAGGGCATCAACACGCTGCCGATCACCGGCGGGCACCTCTACCTGGGCCTGCGCCCGGACGACGTCGTCGCGAACTACGCGGAGCTCGTCACCGCCAACGGCGGCGAGCCCACGGTCTGGCAGGACATCCTGTGGTCCTACCTGGCGCTGGGCGACGCCGACGCGGCCCTCGCGAAGCTGCTCGCCCAGCCGGACTACCCGGTCGAGGAGGGCGAGTCGCGGGCGCACACCTATCACTGGGTGGCGAACCTCGCGGCGCTGGGCACCCTCGATCCCGAGGTCCGCGCCGACCACCCGCTGGCGGCGGTCTTCACGGATGACGGCGCCCGCACGTACGTCGCGAGCAACGTCACCGCGGCCGACCTCACGGTCCGCTTCTCGGACGGCACGACGCTGCGCGTCCCGGCCGGCCGGACGGCGACGACGGGCGCCCACACGTGGAGCGGCGGCTCCGGCCAGGGCGGGCCGGGCGGGCCCGGTGAGGAGCCGGACCCCGACCCCACGGACGAGCCCACGGAGGAGCCGACGCCCGACCCGACCGACGAGCCGACGGACGAACCGACCGAGGAGCCCACGGACCCGCCGACGTCGGGTCCGCTGACGCTCCACCTGCGCGCCGACGGGCTCTCGACCTCGGCCGGCACCGGCATCGCCACCCTGGAGCGCAACACGGGCCCGGACGCCGTCGGCGACCCGGCACGGGGCCTGGTGCTCGAGGCGCGGGACCTGGAGGCCGACCTGACGGGCCGCGCGACCGAGTTCTCGCTCCGGCTCGACGCACGCACCGCCGTCGGCAACGGGATCCGCGCGCGGGTCTCGTACGACCTCACCGGCGACGGGACCTGGGACCGCGTCGAGACGTACCGGTACTTCGCCACCGACCCGGTCGTCGGCTGGGAGACGTACGGGCACGCCCAGGGCCTCGCGTCGTCGAGCGGGACGGCGGGCGACCTCGACGGCGGCACCGTCCGCCTCGAGCTCTGGAACGTCATCGGGGGCGGGCCGACCGACGTCGACCTCGCCGGGTCCACCCTGCGCCTGCCGCACGACGGCTGAGCGCGCACTGCGAGGGCCGCGTCCGCCCGGCGGCGGCGCGGCCCTCGGCCCGCTCAGGCGCCGAGGTGGCGCACCAGCGCCTCGCGCCACCGGCGCAGATCCTCGGCCAGGCGCAGGCGGGTGGCCTCGGGGGTCGGGCTGTCGACGACGACCTCCCGCGTGATCCGCGTCCCGGCGCCGTCGGGCGCCACCCACGTCGTCCGCACCGCCGCGACCAGGCCGCGCTCGCGGACCACGATCGCCTCACCCGGGTCGACGGCCATGACCTCGGCGATGTGCCCGTCGATCCCCGTGGAGCCGTGGTGGACGCGGCATCGCAGCTCGCCGACCTGTCCGGGCGGCGTACCGGGGACGGTGAACGAGACGGCGTCCGGGTCCGGGTCGTCCCAGCAGTCGTTGCGGGCGTCGGCGACCGCCAGCCAGGCGCGGACCGGCGCGGCGGAGGTCCGGACGACGTCGTGCGCGCGGACGGTCTCGCGCGGCGCGCGCACGAGGCGCCACAGCGCCTGCTCGTCCTGCGCGCGGATGCGACGCAGCATGGCGTTCGGCTCGGGCGGCGGAGGCGGCGGCCACCCCGCGACCAGGTGCGCCGCGGCCGTCAGGTCGTGGTCGAGCAGCGGCCCGAGCGCGCCCTCCAGGTGGCGCGCGACGCCGTCCGGGCCGACGCCCTCGATGGCCACCCGCAGGAGGCACGTGTCCGGGCTCACCGGCTCGGCGGTGACCGAGCGGCGCAGCCGCATCGAGCCCGAGAGGTCCACGGACGCCCACCGGCGACCGGGATCGACCTCCACGACCTCCTGCAGGGAGCCCGACAGCGCGGCGCCCGCCCCCACCGGCCGCACGAAGCAGCGGCGCTCGCCGACGGCGCCGACCGGCCGGCCGGGCACCAGCACCGTGAAGGTGTCAGGCCCCTCGATGGCCGGGGTGCTCGCGGGGTCCACCAGCACCCGGAGCGCGTCCGCGGCCGGTGCCGCGATCGTCGCGACGCGCTCGACCCGGAACGGCACGGGCGCGCTCGCCTGGGCGCTCGATCCGGTGAGGGCGCGGCGCTGCCACCGTCCCTGGGCCCACCCGACCACGCTCATGCCGCCTCCGCCGTCGTCACGCCCTGCTATCGGCTCGCCGGACCGCGGCCTTGACGCGGCGGAGCGCCGGTGCCGCGCGTGCGGCACCGGCCCTCCGCGACGCCGGCTACAGCCGCGCCGTGACCTTCACCGTCGCGCCGGCCGGGGCGTACGGGACCTCGTTGCCCTCGATCGCGACGCCGTCCACCTCGAGCGCGGCGCGCGCTCCCTCGGTGCCCGAGTTCGTCACCGTGATCTCGTAGGTCGCGCCGCGGGCGACGCGCGTGACGGTGAACTCCGGCACGTCGGGGCCGATCTGGGGGTCGACGACCAGCCCGTCCCAGCCGGGCCGCACGCCCAGCAGGTACTGGCTGGCGGTGACGAAGTTCCATGCGGCGGTGCCGGTGAGCCAGGAGTTCTTGGCCTCGCCGTGCCGCACGGCCTCCTTGCCCGCGATCATCTGGGCGTAGACGTACGGCTCGAGCTTGTGGACGTCGCTGATGTCCTCGCGGTACGCGGGCGTGATGCGCTTGTAGTAGTCGAACGCGCGCGCGCCGCGACCGAGCACCGTCTCGCCGATGATCACCCACGGGTTGTTGTGGCAGAAGATGCCGCCGTTCTCCTTGTACCCCGGCGGGTAGGTGGAGACCTCGCCCATCTCGATCCGGTAGGTCGTGTAGGCGGGGTACTGCAGCACCATGCCGTGCTCCGTGGCCAGCATCTCGTTCACCGCGTCGAGCGCCTGGACGGCCGGCGCCGCCGCGTCGTGCGGCCCCTCGCCGACGCCGATGCCCGCCATGACGGCGAAGCCCTGCGGCTCGATCCAGATCTTGCCCTCGTCGTGCTCGTCGCTGCCGATCTTGTTGCCGTAGAAGTCGTACGCGCGCAGGAACCAGCGCCCGTCCCAGCCGTGCGCCAGCACGGCCTCGCGCATCTCGGCCACGGCGTCGCGCGCCTCGGCGGCGACGTCGGGCCGGCCCCGACGCTCGGCGAGCTCCGCGTACTCGGCCCCGTAGAGGACGAACTGCGCGGCGATGAAGACGGACTCGGCCACCCCGCCCGCCTGGTTCTCGGTCGTCTGGAACGACTCGCCCGGCACGTCGGAGAAGCAGTTGAGGTTGAGGCAGTCGTTCCAGTCGGCGCGGCCGATGAGCGGCAGCCCGTGCGGACCTCGGTGCTCGACGGTGAACCGGAAGGACCGCGTCAGGTGCTCGAACAGCGGCACCTCCGAGCCGGGCTCGTTGTCGAAGGGCACCGGCTCGTCGAGGATCGAGACGTCGCCCGTCTCCTTGACGTAGGCGGCGACGCCGGCGATCAGCCACAGCGGGTCGTCGTTGAAGCCGGAGCCGATGTCGTTGTTCCCGCGCTTCGTGAGCGGCTGGTACTGGTGGTAGGCCGAGCCGTCGGCGAACTGGGTCGAGGCGATGTCGATGATCCGCTCGCGCGCCCGCTCCGGGATGAGGTGCACGAAGCCCAGGAGGTCCTGGTTCGAGTCGCGGAAGCCCATCCCGCGCCCGATGCCCGTCTCGAAGAACGACGCCGAGCGGGACATGTTGAACGTGACCATGCACTGGTACTGGTTCCAGATGTTGACCATCCGGTCCAGCTTCTCGTCCGACGAGCGCACCGAGTAGGTCGAGAGCAGGTCCGTCCAGTACTGGCGCAGGCGCTCGAACGCGGCGTCCGTCTGCTCCGTCGTGGCGAAGCGGCCGAGCAGCGCGTGCGCGCGCTCCTTGTTGACGACCTGGTGGGCGTCGTCGGCCCACTTCTCGTCCTGCGGGTTCTCGACGTAGCCGAGCACGAACGTGTGGGTCCGGGACTCCCCCGGCGCGAGCTCGAGCGCGAGGCTGTGCGAGCCGATCGGGTACCAGCCGCTCGCGACCGAGCCCGCCGACGCGCCCGCGCGCGGCACGGCGGCCTCGCCGAGGCCGTTCCAGTCGCCGACGAACGTGTCGCGGTCCGTGTCGAAGCCGGCGGCGCGCGCGTTCACGCCGTAGACGGCGTAGTGGTCGCGGCGCTCGCGGTACTCCGTGCGGTGGTAGATCGCGCTGCCGTGGGGCGACTCCGGCTCGACCTCGACCTCGCCGATGGAGAGGTTGCGCTGGTAGTTGGTCTGGTCGTCCTGCGCGTTCCAGAGGCAGAACTCGACGTACGAGAACAGCGTGATCGTCTTGACGACGTCGGACGTGTTGGTGACCGTGACGCGCTGCACCTCGGCGGTCTCGTCGACCGGGACGAAGTGGAGCGTGTCGACGCGGATGCCGTTGCGCTCGCCGCTGATGCTCGTGTAGCCGAGGCCGTGGCGCGTCTCGAAGTGGTCGAGGTCCGCCTTGACCGGCAGCCACGACGGCGTCCAGACGTCCCCGCCGTCGTTGACGTAGAACCAGCGCCCGCCCGCCTCCGACGGCGTCGTGTTGTAGCGGTAGCGCGTCAGGCGCCGCATCTTGGCGTCCCGGTAGAACGAGTAGCCCGCGCCCTGGTGCGAGATCAGGGAGAAGAACTCCTGGGACCCGAGGTAGTTGATCCACGGGTAGGGCGTGTGCGGCGTCGTGATGACGTACTCGCGGGACTCGTCGTCGAAGTGCCCGTAGCGCATTCGATGGTGCCTCTCGTCCTCGGTGACCGGCGCGGGAGCGCTCCCACGACCGTCAGTCATCCTAGGGCGCGTCGCGGAGGCGCACCAGGGCCGAATCGCTGGACCTCGCCCTAGGGTCGGACGATGGCCGAGCGCAGGGACGGTGCCGCGGCACCCGGGACGACGACGACCCGCACGAACGAGGACTGGCAGGGCCGGGAGGTCGACCGGGAGGAGTTCCACGGCGTGCGCTTCGTCGACTGCGACCTGTCGGAGATCACCTCGACGGGCGCGGTGTTCGACGAGTGCGTCTTCCGCAACGTCCGGTTCAACGCCTCCACCCACACGGACACGGCGTTCACCAACTGCACGTTCGCGCACTCGTCGTTCTTCGACGCCGCCCTCACGCGCTGCAAGCTGCTCGGCTCCCGGTTCGACGGGTGCTCGTTCGACCTCGTGCGCGTCGACGGCGGCAACTGGGGCTTCGTGTCCCTGGCCCGCGCCGACCTCGCCTCAGCGACGTTCCGCGGCACCCGTCTGCGCGAGGCGGACCTCACCGGCGCGCGCTGCGCGGGCGCGACGCTGCGTGACCTCGACCTGTCGGGGGCGCTGCTCGAGCGCGCCGACCTCACCGGTGCCGACCTGCGCGGCAGCGACCTGTCCTCGCTCGACCCCCTGACCGTCACGCTCCAGGGGGCGGTGATCGACCTGCGCCAGGCGCTCGTCGTCGCCGAGGCGCTCGGGCTCGACGTCCGGGCGGACTGAGCCCGGACGGAGGTCCTGTTCCCTGCCCCGGAGCCCGTGACTAGCCTGCTGACAAGGGCCGCTCCGACGAGGGAGAACCGCATGGACCAGGCATCGACGCCGAGGATCCGCACCGTGGCCCTGGTCGGCCACAGCGGCGCCGGCAAGACGACGCTCGCCGAGGCGCTGCTGCACCGGGCACGGGCGGTCGCGCGCCCCGGCCGGGTCGAGGACGGCACCACCGTGTGCGACACGGAGCCGGAGGAGATCAAGCGGCACATGTCGCTGTCCCTCGCGGTCGCACCCTTCACGTGGACCGCGACCGACGGCGAGACCTACAAGATCAACCTTCTCGACTGTCCGGGCTACGCCGACTTCGCCGGTGGCGTCGACGCGGCCCTGACGGTCGCGGACCTCGCGGTCGTGGTCGTGAGCGCCGTCGACGGGGTCGAGGTCGGCACGGAGCTCGTGTGGCAGCAGTGCGAGGAGGCGGGCATCCCCCGCCTCCTCTTCGTCACCAAGGAGGACAAGCCGCGCGCCGACTTCCGCCGTGTCCTCGCCCAGCTGCGGGCGACCTTCGGCGCGGGCGTCGTCCCGCTCGAGCTGCCGCTCGGCGAGGAGGACCGCTTCCACGGCGTCGCGGACGTGCTCTCCGACGAGGGCCTGGAGTACGCCGCCGACGGCAGCCACAGCACCGGCCCGATGCCCGACGACGTGGCCGACGAGGAGCACCGCCTGCACGACGAGGTCACCGAGGAGATCGTCTCGGGCGACGACGAGCAGCTCGAGCGCTACCTGTCGGGCGAGGTGCCCACGGCGGCCGAGCTGGGGCGGGCGCTGCTGCACGAGGTGCGGGACTGCCAGGAGTTCCCGGTGCTCATGGGCTCGGCGACGACCGGCGTCGGCGTCGACCGCCTCGCCGACTACCTGTGCGAGCTGGCACCGTCGCCCGCGGACCGGCCGGTGACCGTCGTCGTCGGCCGCGACGGTCAGGAGGGGACGCGGGTCGAGGTCGTCGCGGACCCGGGCGCGGACCCGCTCCTGCACGTCTTCCGCACGGTGGCGGACCCGTTCGTCGGCCAGGTCTCGCTCTTCAAGGTGCTCACGGGCACCGTCCGCGCCGAGGACCGGCTGGTCAACGGCGTCACGGGCACCGAGGAGCGCCTCCACCAGATGTTCTACCTGCGGGGCAAGGAGCACGTGCCCACCGACGTCGTCGTGGCGGGGGACGTCGGCGCGGTCGCCAAGCTCACGGGCACGCCGAGCGGCTCGACGCTGTCCCCGCGCGGCACGCCCGCCCGGGTCGTCGCCCCGCCGCCGCGCCCCACGCCGTTCGCGCTCGCGCTGCGGCCCGTGACGCAGGCCGACGACGACCGCCTCTCGTCCTCGCTGCAGCGCCTCGCGGGCGAGGACCCGACGCTCGTCGTCGACCGCGTGGGCTCCCAGACCGTGCTGCGCGGGACGGGCGACACCCACCTCGCCGTGGCCCTGGAACGGCTCGCGCGCAAGTTCGGCGTCTCCGTCACGACCGAGCCGGTCCAGATCGCGTACCGCGAGACGATCGCGAGCCCGACGGCAGCCGAGGGGCGGCTCAAGAAGCAGTCCGGCGGCCACGGCCAGTTCGCCGTCGTGCAGCTGCGCGTGAGCCCGGCGGAGCGCGGTGCCGGCTGCGTCTTCGTCGACTCCGTGGTGGGCGGCGCCGTGCCGCGCCAGTACATCCCGGCGGTGGAGCGCGGCGTGGTCGACGCGATGGCGGCGGGCGGCCCGCACGGCTACCCGGTGGTCGACCTGCGCGTGGAGCTCGTCGACGGCAAGCACCACTCGGTCGACTCGTCCGACATGGCGTTCCGCACCGCCGCGGCGCACGGCCTGCGTGCGGCGCTCGCGACGGCCGGGACCGTCGTGCTCGAGCCGATCGCCCTCGTGCGCGTCGTGGTGCCCGGGGCGCTCCAGGGCGACGTGCTCGGCGACCTGTCCGCGCGCCGCGGCCGCATCGTCGGCACGACCTCCCTGCCCGACGGCCGGCAGGAGATCCAGGCGATGGTCCCCGAGGCCGAGCTCACGCGGTACGTGCTGGACCTGCGCTCCCTGACGGGCGGCCGCGGGACGTTCACGGCGGTCCACGACCACGACGACGTCGTCCCGGCGCACCTGGTCGAGCGGCTCGCCGTGCCCGTGTGAGCACCCGAGCCTGTGGACCCCTGGGAGGCGCGGCCCTGAGCCGCTAGCCTCGGCGCGTCCGCACGGCGCGGGCCACCAGGACCAGGGGGACGCATGCTCATCTTCGGGACGTACGTGCTCCACAAGGTGCTGGCGACGCTGGGCTTCTTCTGCCCGCACTGCCAGGGCGCCGTCGAGGGTCAGGTCCGGCGGGGCCGGCGCTGGTTCCACATCTTCTGGATCCCGCTGATCCCGCTCGGCGTGCAGCCCGAGCACGTGCGGTGCTTCCGGTGCGGCTCCCTGTGGGCGCTCGCGGTCCTCGGCCCCGACGGCGACCAGTACCGGCGCGTGCCCGCGGTCGCGCCCCTCGCCCCCGCGGGCGGCGACATGCCGCCGCTCGGTCCCGGCCACGGAGCCGACGTCGGCGCGCCGGGGCCCGTCCCCCCGCCGCCGCCGCCCGCGCCGTCGGGTGACAGGTGGGCGCCGCCCGTGACGCTCCCCGCGGCACCGGTCGACGCGGTGCCCGTCGAGGACTCCGAGGAGTGGGCGCGCCGCAACGGCCTCACTCGGTGAGATCGGCGCGGCGCCCGGTCGGCCCTGCCGCGCACGGGTGAGGTGTGTCACCCTGGCGCCCGACCTCCACCCACCCCCGGAAGGACTCCCGTGAGCACCCAGACCCTGGTCGGCCTCGACCGGTTCGCCGTCAAGCAGCGGTACACGATGATGGTCAACCGCTACGAGATCCGCGCCCTCGGCCCGAACGGCGAGGAGGGCCCGATCCTCGCGATGGCCCAGCAGAAGCGGATGGCCTTCAAGGAGGAGGTCACCTTCTACGCGGACGAGCAGCGCACCGTGCCCGTCTTCTCGTTCAAGGCCCGGCAGCGGATGGACCTCGGCGCGACGTACGACGTCAAGGACGCGAACGGCACGCCGATCGGCATGTTCCGCAAGGACTTCGCGAAGTCGCTGCTCAGCTCGACGTACCACCTCGAGGGCGCGGGCGTCACCGCGGTCGGCTCCGAGCGCAACCTGGCCGTGGCGATCCTGCGTCGCGTGCAGGACTGGATCCCGCTCGCCGTGCACTACGACTTCAAGGACCCGGCCGGCAACCTCGTCATGGCGTCCGAGCGCCGCTGGGGCCTGCGCGACTTCTACACGGTGACCGTCCCGGGGGCGCGCCTCGACGGCCGTGTCGCCGCGGCCATGGCCGTCGCGCTGGACGCGCTGCAGAGCCGCTGACCCGAGCGCGCCGAGACGCGCGGGAGGGGCGCCGCCACCCTGCGGCGGCGGCCCCTCCCGCCCGCACCGCGTCCGGGCCACCCCGCCGGGTGCCATAGCCTCGGGGGTGTGAGCGCACACCAGGCGACAGGGTCGCCGGTCCGCAAGATCCCCCTCGACCTCCGGCTGCGGCGCCTGGTCGTCCACCGGGTGGAGGACCTCTCACCCTCGGTGCGACGGGTCGCGCTCGGCGGCCGCGACCTGGCCGGCTTCGCGTGCCACGGCCCGAGCGACCACGCCAAGGTCTTCTTCCCCCCGGAGCCGGGCGCCGAGCTCGTGCTGCCGGACCTCTCCGACTGGAGCGGTCGCCAGGACCCGCGGCACACGGTGCGCGAGTACACGGTCCGCACCTACGTGCCGTCGTCGGACGAGCTGGTGCTCGACATGGCGGTGCACTCGCACGGCCCGGCCGGACGCTGGGTCGCCCAGGCCGGCGTCGGCCAGGAGCTCGGCGTCTTCGGGCCCAAGACGTCCAAGGTCGGGCCGGACGACCGCGCGTGGTACCTCCTCGTCGCCGACGAGACCGGCCTGCCCGCGCTGACCAACTGGCTCGAGCGCCTCGGCGGGCGCGCGCCCGTGCAGGCCTTCATCGAGGTCGGCGGCCCGCAGGACGAGGTGCGCCTGCCCACCGGCCCGCGCACGCAGGTCACGTGGCTGCACCGCGGCGATGCCGAGCCGGGCACGACGACGCTCCTCGCCGACGCCGTGGCCGCCGCGCCGCTGCCCGCCGGCGGGCCGGGCTGGGCGTGGGCGGGCGCGGAGGCGGGCGCGATCCGGGCGATCCGCCGGGACCTCACCGAGCGCGGCGTCGACCGCAAGTGCCTGTCGATGACGGGCTACTGGCGTCGCGGGGTCGCGAACTTCGACCACAAGTCCCCCGAGGCCCAGGGCTGACGCCCGACCGTCGGGACTCCGGACCCGGTCAGAGCGCCGGGACCGCGACCGGACGGCCGTCGAGGTGGTGGACCGCGAGGTCCAGGTCGTAGATCGCGCGCAGCACGTCCGGCTGCATGAGGTCGGCCGGACGTCCCTGGTGCACCACGACGCCGTCGCGCATCGCGACCACCTGGTCGCTGTAGGCGGCGGCGACGTTGACGTCGTGCAGCACGACGACGACCGTGCGCCCGAGCTCGTCCGCCGCGCGCCGCAGCAGGCGCATCATCGCGACCGCGTGTCGCAGGTCGAGGTTGTTGAGCGGCTCGTCGAGCAGCACGTAGTCCGTGCCCTGGCACAGCACCATCGCGACGAACGCCCGTTGCCGCTGCCCGCCGGACAGCTCGTCGAGGTACCTGTCCGCGAAGGGCTCGAGCTCGAGGAACGCGAGCGCCTCGTCGACCAGGACGTCGTCCTCCGGCGTCGGGCGCCCCTTGCTCCACGGGTAGCGGCCGAACGCGACGAGGTCGCGCACGGTCAGGCGCGCCGTCATGTGGTTGTCCTGGCGGAGCATCGACAGGCGCCGCGCGAGGACGTCACCCCGCGTGCCGTGGACGTCGAGGCCGTCCACCGTCACGGACCCCCCGTCGAGGTCGAGCAGGCGCGCGACGCAGCACAGGAGCGTGGACTTGCCCGCCCCGTTGGGCCCGATGATCGACGTGACGCCGCCGGGGGTCAGCTCGAGGTCGACCCCGTCGACCACGCGCGTCGCGCCGTACGCCTTGACCGCGCCGACGACCCGGATCACCGGCGTCCGTCCCGCAGCAGCAGACCGATGAGCACGAGACCTCCGAGCAGCTCGACGACGACGCTCAGTGCGGTGTCCAGCCCGAGCACGTGCTCGAGCACCGCCTGGCCGCCGACCAGGGTGATCGCCGCGACGAGCGCGGCGGCGGGCAGGACGTGGCGGTGCCGGTGGCTCCCCACGAGGTGGTAGGCGAGATGGGCCACGAGCAGGCCGAAGAACGTCACGGGTCCGACGAGGGCCGTGGACACCGAGACCAGCACCGCGACGACGACGAGCACGCGACGCACCGCGCGGTGGTGGTCCACGCCCAGCACCGTCGCCGCCGGCCGCCCGAGCAGGAGCACGTCGTAGGCGTGCCGCTCGCGCCACGCGACCCACGACGCCGCGGCGACGAGCAGCGCGGAGACCCCGAGCAGCTCGGTGTCCACGGCGTTGAAGCTCGCGAACATGAGGTCCTGCAGCACGGCGAACTCGTTGGGGTCGATGAGCCGCTGCAGGAAGGACGAGACGCTGCGCAGCAGGACGCCGATGACGATCCCGGCGAGGAGCAGCAGGTGCATGCTCCGGCGCGTCCCGCTGAACAGCCAGCGGAACAGCAGCCCGGCGCACCCCACCATGAGCACGACCTCGACCACGAAGCGCAGGTGCTGGTCCAGTGCCGTCAGCCGCGAGGCGCCGATCGCGAACACCAGTCCCGTCTGGAGCGCGACGTAGAGCGCGTCGAAGCCCATGACCGACGGCGTCAGGATGCGGTTCTCCGTCACGGTCTGGAACAGGACGGTGGAGACGGCCACCGCGTACGCGACCAGGAGCAGCGCGAGCACCTTGACGCCGCGGAACGGGAGCACGAAGTCCCACGCGCCGCGCGCCTCGAGCGTGAGGAAGGCGGCGACCGCGACCAGCGCGACGGCGCCGAGCGCGGCCAGCACGCGGCGCGCGCGGCGGTCGGCCGCCGACGACGTCGTCCGCGCGGGCG
>NZ_JACEXH010000075.1:0-16001 GCF_014525465.1 Actinotalea sp. JY-7885
GTCGACCTCGGGCCGCTGGTCGCCGCCCGGCCCGCCATCGCCGCGGCCGCCGCGGCGGCCGCCGAGGCCGATGCCCTGGTCCGTGGAATCCCCGACCGGGGTCTGGTCGCACCGCTCGCGACCGCGGTGCAGGAGGTGCGCGGCCCGGTCGGTGACGCCGCCCGCCTGCTGAGTGGCGCCGAGGAGGCGGTCACGCTGCTGCCGCCGATGCTGGGCGCGGACGGGCCGCGCGACTACCTGCTCCTCGTCCTCAACCCGGCCGAGCTGCGCAAGGGCGGCGGCATCGTGGCCTCCGTCGCGGTGCTGCACGCCGACGCCGGGCGGGTCGAGCTCCAGGAGTACGTGGCCAGCCAGGCGCTGGCCGGGCCGGGACGCAGCGGCGCCACCCTCGGGGCCGACGAGGTGGCCGTGCACGGCCCGCTGCTCGGCAGCATCATGCAGAACGCCACGATGACGCCGGACTTCCCGCGTGCCGCGGAGATCGCCGTGGAGCTCTGGCGGGACGCCGACGGCAGGCCGGTCGACGGCGTCCTCGCCGTGGAGCCGGCCGCCCTGGCCCACCTCCTGGAGGCGACGGGTCCGGTCACCACGCCGGACGGCACGGTGCTCGACGCGGACGGCGTCGTCCGGGCGCTGCTGCACGACTCGTACGCGCGGTACCCGGACCCCGACGACGCCGACGCGTTCTTCGGCGACGCCGCCGCGGCCGTGTTCGACCGGCTCCTGACCGGCCCGGCGGACGCCACCCGCCTCGGCGGGGCGCTGGGTGCGGCCGTCGCCGAGCGCAGGGTCGCGGTGTGGTCGGCGCACGAGGCGGAGCAGGAGGTGCTCGCCGCGTCGCCGGCCGGCGGCGCGTTCTTCGGCGCGGGGGCCGCGCACGACGCCGGCGTGTTCCTCGACGACGGCACCGGGACCAAGCTCGGGTACTTCCTCGAGACGGACGTGCGGATCACCTGCCAGGAGGCCGCGTCCGACGGCGGCTCTGCGCGGGCGACGGTCGCGGTGGTCCTGACCTCGACGGTGCCGGCCGACCCCTCGGTGCTGCCCCCGTACATGCGGTTCTACGGCGCCCCCGAGCTGTCCGACGGCGTCGTGACCACCAACCTGACCGTCTACGGGCCGGTGGGCGGCGGCGTGGCCGACCTGCGCCGCGGCGCCGCCGCTCTGGGCGCGGCGCGCGCCGAGGAGGCGGGGCGGCAGGCCGCCGTCGTCCCGGTGGTGCTGGCGCCGGGGGAGTCCGTCACCGTCGAGGCCGCCGTCGACCTGCCCCCCGGGCAGACGGCCCTCGGGGCCTGGCGGACCCCTGGCCTCGACGGCGTCGGCCTCGTGCCTGCCGAGCGTTGCTGACGACGTCGGGCGAGCGGCCTTCCACAACCACCCGTTCGGGCGGGGCGCCACCGCCGAGAACGTGCGACGATGATCCGAGATGTCCGATTAGTACGGATTCCGACCAGGTGTCGGGGATGAGGAGACCGAGATGAAGCGAGCCCTACGGTTCGTGGCGGCACTGGCCATCGCAGTCGGCGGCGGCGTCGGAGCGGCCGGCGCGGCCTCCGCCACGACGGTGACCGACTGCGCTCCTGGCGCCACGAGCTACTCGCCGGGAGGCGTGTGCGACGTGAGCGTCGTGACGGAGGTGATGTGCAACAGCGGCGTGCCGACCCTGCAGTACGCCATCACGGCACGCGGCACGTCCGCAACCACCGCCACCCTGACCTGGGTCAACCCCACGGGGGAGGACGTCGTGGTCACCGGCCTGCCGCTCGAGGGCTCGGTGACGTGGCCCGGCGCGCAGGCCGGCACCGTCGGCACGACCGCGGCCTGGGCCCGGGGCCCGGTCGAGGCGCAGTTCCACGTCAACCCGACGACCGTCGCGACCGTGAGCTACCCCACGAGCACGGCCTGCGTGCAGGGGGTCACCGCGGCGAGCAACCGGCTGGCCGCCACCGGCTCGTCCACGACGCCGCTCCTGGCGGGTGCCGGCGGCCTGGTCGCCGCCGGCGTCGTCGGTGTCCTCGTCGCCCGGCGCCGCCGCACGGGCAGCCTGCTGGAGGGCTGACGCCGCCGACCCGGGGTGCCGCCCACGATCGGTCGGGCGGCACCCCGGGTCGTCGAGGATCCGCTAGGGCGTCCCCGCGACAGCGCTCGGCCGACGGCCGGCGTGCACGGACCAAAGGCCGAGGACGACGGCGACGAGGCCGACGAGCACGAGGACGGGCACCAGCAGGAACGCGCTGTGGGCGCCGAACGAGTCGGCGAGCGTGCCGAGCAGGAACGGCGCGATCGCGACCGACGCGCCGGTGCCCACCGACGCGAGCGCCTGGGCCTGGTCCGGGCGGCCGTCGGACGCGCGGAGCGTCAGCGAGACCGCGAGCGGGTAGTGGGTGCCGTAGCCGAGGCCGGCGAGCACGAGCCCGGCGATGGCGAGGACGGGCGTCGTCGCCGTCCAGAAGACCAGCCAGCCCGCGCCCGCGAGCACGAAGCCGACGGCCAGCAGCTTCTCGGGGGCCTTGCGGGTCGACAGCGGCCCGACGACGAACCGCGAGGCGGTCATGCCCGCGACGAGGGCCGCGACGCTCGCCGCGGCGAGGGCCGGCGGGGCGCCCGTCCGCTGGATCAGCAGGTCGGAGGCCCAGAAGGTCGTCGCGAACTCGATCGCGGTCCCGCACAGCAGGGCCACCCAGAAGAACCAGAACGTCCGGCCGTACCCGTGGTGCGGCGCGACGTCGGTCCCGTCCTGCGCCGTGACGGTGGCGCGCGCGACGGTGCCGCGCCCCATCGCGCCGTCCACCCGCACCCGGAGGATGACCAGGGCGGAGGCGACCGCCAGCGCCGCGGTCATCGCGACCGCCGGTCGCCAGCCGAGGCCCGCGCCGACGGCGGCTCCGAGGGCGAGCGGGGCCAGCAGCCCGACCATGGCGCCCATGCCGTTCGCCTCCGTCACCGCCGCGGAGCCCGCGGCGCCGTTGTGGACGGAGAGGGCGGGCTGGGCGGCGGAGATCATGAGGTTGCCGCCGACGGAGATCACGAAGCACGCGGCGAGCGTCGCGGGCAGCACGCTGCCCCACAGCAGCAGCGCGATCCCGACGCTCAGGACGACGCCACCGACGAGTGCCTGGTTCCGGCGCCCGTAGCGCTGCGCGACGCGGGAGCTGACCAGGCCGGTCGCGATGGTGCCGCACGCCATCGTCGTGCCGTGCAGGCCCGCCTGGCCGCGCGAGATGCCCTGCTCGTCGGCGATCAGGGGCACGGCGGGGGAGAACCCGTAGAGGAACCAGCCCCAGGTGATGAACGGTCCGTAGAGGGACAGCGTGAGGCGGTCGCGCACCAGGCGCGGGCGCTCGCCCACGGCGGAGGTGGTGCTCACGTGAGGCGCTCGACCACGTGGTCGATGCACGCCGTCAGGGCCTGGACGTCCGCCGGGTCCACCGCCGGGAACATGGCGACGCGCACCTGGTTGCGGCCCAGCTTCCGGTAGGGCTCCACGTCGACGACGCCGTGGCGGCGCAGCACGCGGCACACCGCCGGGGCGTCGATCGTGGCGTCGAGGTCGATCGTGCCCACGACGGTGCTCCGGGCGTCCGGGTGGGCGACGAACGGTGTCGCCCACGACCGGGCCTCGGCCCAGCCGTACAGGTGCGCCGCGGACTCCGCGGTGCGGGCCGCGGCCCACGGCAGGCCTCCGTGCCCGAGCATCCAGTCGAGCTGCTCGGCGAGCAGCACGAGCGTGGCGATCGCCGGGGTGTTGAGCGTCTGGTCCTGGCGCGAGTTCGCCACCGCGGTGCCCAGCGACAGGAAGCGCGGGACCCACCGCTGCGCCTCCAGGCGCTCCGCGCGCTCGACCGCCGCGGGCGAGAGGGCGGCGAGCCACAGGCCGCCGTCGGCCGCGAACGACTTCTGGGGGGCGAAGTAGTAGACGTCCGTCTGCCCGACGTCGACCGTGAGCCCGCCGGCCGCCGACGTCGCGTCCACCAGGACGAGCGCGTCGGGTCCGGCGCCCTGCGGCCGCAGGACCGGTGCGACGACGCCCGTCGAGGTCTCGTTCTGGGGCCACGCGTACGTGTCGATGCCGTCCTGTGCGACCGGGAGCACGCGCGAGCCCGGCTCGGCCGTGCGGACCGTCGGCTCGGCGAGGAAGGGTGCGCGCCGGACCGCCGTCGCGAAGCTGGTGCCGAACTCGCCGTAGGCGCACAGCTGGGCGCGGTCGGCGACGAGGCAGAACGTGGCGACGTCCCAGAACGCCGTCGAGCCACCGTTGCCGAGCGCGATCTCGTAGCCCTCGGGGAGCTGCAGCAGGTCCGCGAGGCCCTCGCGGACGCGCCGGACCAGCCCGCGGACCGGGGCCTGGCGGTGCGAGGTCCCCAGGAGCGTCCGGCCGACGGCGGCGAGCACCTCGACCTGCGCGTCCCGCACCTTCGACGGGCCGGAGCCGAAGCGTCCGTCGACCGGCAGCAGGTGCGCGGGGATCTCGATCCGGGTCTCGTCCATCACGCGTCAACCTTAGGTCGCGCGCCGGGCCCCTCACCCCGGACCTGCGTGCTGTGCCAAGGTGAGCCCGGCATGTGGACCGCGGGCCGGGCGACGAAGCCCGGGCGCCGGTGCGCTCGGTGCCGAACGGCTCCCGTGCGCCCCGTAACCTGGGGGCAGACGGCCGGACAGAGGAGAGGCGCCCGCGTGAGCGACCTGATCGACACCACGGAGATGTACCTGCGGACCATCTACGAGCTCGCCGAGGAGGGGATCATCCCCCTGCGCGCACGCATCGCGGAGCGCCTCGGGCACTCGGGACCCACGGTGTCGCAGACGGTCGCCCGCATGGAGCGGGACGGGCTCGTCGTGGTCAGCGGCGACCGGCACCTCGAGCTCACCGAGGCCGGGCACCTCAAGGCGACGCGCGTCATGCGCAAGCACCGCCTGGCCGAGCGGCTCCTGACGGACATCATCGGCCTCGAGTGGTCCTTCGTCCACGACGAGGCCTGCCGCTGGGAGCACGTGATGAGCGACCGCGTCGAGAAGCGCCTCATCGAGCTGCTCGACCACCCGCAGCACTCGCCGTACGGCAACCCGATCCCGGGCCTCGCCGAGCTGGGCGAGGTGCGCGCGCAGGAGGCCTTCCTCGACGGCGTCGTGTCCCTCATCGCCTACGCGCGGGCCGCGGCGGTCCAGGAGGGCACGCCGTCGGACGTGACCGTGCGCGCCGTCGTCGGGCGCCTCGGCGAGCCGCTGCAGACCGACATCGAGCTCCTCGAGCGGCTCTCGGCGGCGGGTGTCCTGCCCGGTGCGGAGATCACCGTCGAGCGCGGCCAGGGCATCGTCACCGTGGGTGCCCCGGGCGCCGACATCGTGCTGGACCTGCCCGAGGACGTGGCCCGCCACATCTTCGTCGTGACGCCCGCCTGAGTCGTCCGCCACGTCCCGCGCGGGGCTTGGACCGGTTTCTCCCAGATCTGCAGGGAACATCTCGTGACCGGAGCGTGACATACGGGCATCCGGCAAGTACTGTCGGCTTCGCTCCACGATCCCTCCTCGTGGCGCCTTCGGACGGAACGCCTAGTCCTGCCACCGTCCGTGGTCCGCACTACTCGCTGGCAGGAGCGGGGGAACCACCAGTTTTCGGGCCTGACGGAGCGATCCGACTGGCTCTTGGGGTGAAGCCGCGTGAGTGCCGTCCGACGCCCTGTGCGACGTGGCGGTGTGATCGAGGCCGGGTGAACTCCCATCCGAACCCGACAGCTCACCTCGTAGGCGTCGGAGAGGTACCGCGTGTCTGAGAACTCCCTGCGCGCACGGCATCGCGCCGCGCGTCGCCCCCTGACCCCTCTTGACGACCTCGCCACGGCAGCCACCGGCAGCCTCGCGACCGTCGGCCGCCGCTCCGCCGTCGTGGCCGCCTCCGGGGGTCTCGTCATGAGCATGACGCTCCCGGCGTCCGCGGCACCGGCCGACAACGTCAGCTCGCTGCCGTCCGTCGACGTCTCCTCGCTCACCGCCGAGGCGCGCGCCGCGCTCGCGACGTCGCCCGTGGTGACGGTGCCGGTGGACGCGGCCTGGGCCTTCGACACGCCCGCCATCACGGTGACGGCGAACCCGGAGCCCGAGCCCGAGCCGGAGCCCGTGCGGAGCGCCGCGGCCTCGCGGTCCGCGTCGGTCGAGCGCGCTCCCGCGACGCAGCAGGAGGCCGTCGCCTCCGCGCCGGTCCCGCAGGCCGTCGCCGGCAACGCCGTCCTCGAGGTCGCCGCCCGCTACGTGGGCGTCCCGTACGTCTCCGGCGGCACGACGCCGGACGGCTTCGACTGCTCGGGCTTCACCTCCTACGTCTACGCGCAGCTCGGCATCACGATCTCGCGCACGTCGTCGGAGCAGCGCAACGCCGGCACGGTCGTCTCCCGCGCCGACGCGCAGCCGGGCGACCTCATCTGGACGCCGGGCCACGTCGGCATCTACGCCGGTGGCAACACGCAGATCGACGCGCCCCGCCCGGGCAAGACGATCCAGTTCCGCGAGATCTGGCAGAGCAACCCCACGTTCATCCGCATCGGCTGAACGAGGCACACGCGCAGCACCTCCGCGGACCACGCCCGTGACGAACGGCCCTCACCTTCGGGTGGGGGCCGTTCGTCGTCCCGGCGGCGCGCCCGTGGGGCCTCACCTGCGTGCGCGGGACGCCGCGCGTACGCTGGCAGCGCTGCTCCACCAGCCGAGCCCGGCAGCCAGCCGGGTCCGACCGACCTGGTCAGGGAGACTGCCGTGCGTCGAGACACCGCGACCCTCCGCGGGGGTGGGGCCGCGCGGCCGCACCTCATCGCCCCCGAGACGTCCGTCGCCACCCGCGCGGTGCGGGCGCACGAGCCGGACGACGTCGCCCGGGCCTCGGCGGCGGGCCTGCGCCGCGTGCTCCTGCTGAACGCGAGCCGGGAGCCGCTCTGCGTCGTGAGCGCGCACCGTGCGGTGACCCTCGTGCTCAGCGGCAAGGCGGTCGTGCTGGAGGAGGACACCGCGGTGCTCCGGTCCGAGAAGCTGACGCTGCCCGCGCCGCACGTGCTCTGCCTGACCCGGTACGTGCACGTGCCCTACCGGCCGACGGTCCCGCCGACGCGGCGCACCGTCCTGCAGCGCGACGACCACCGCTGCGCGTACTGCGCTGCCCCCGCCGACACCGTCGACCACGTGCACCCGCGCTCGCGCGGCGGCCGTCACGAGTGGACCAACGTGGTGGCGGCGTGCGCGCGGTGCAACCACCGCAAGGCCGACCGGCTGCTCGCGGAGATCGGCTGGCAGCTGCTCGTGACGCCGTCCGTGCCGCGCGTCGGCTGCGCGGTGCTCGCCGCGGCGGCCCGCCCCCACCCGTCGTGGAGCGCGTACCTGGCGGCGTGACCCGCGACGGTCGCTCCGCCGGGGTGCGCCGGTCCGACGGCCACGCCCGGCTCCCGTCAGGACCACCCCGCCCAGGCTCCCGTGAGCACGTCCGTTCGGGGCGAGTACGTCCGCCACGAGGGACGTGCTCGGTGGGAACAGACGTGCTCGGCGCGGGCGGGGACCGCGGGCGGGGAGCGCGGGCGGGGAGCGCGGGCGGCGGCGGCGAGTGGAGCGCGGGTGGGGTGTTGGCGCGGGTCGGTGGACCGGGCGGTGCGGATCGCGGGCAGACTGGACCCAAGGGCGGCGCTCACCAGGATCCAGGAGGCGGTCATGAGTCACGACGAGGTGGTGCTGGTCGGGGTCGACGGCTCGCCGGCGAGCCTGCACGCGGCGGACTGGGCGGTCGCCTACGCCCGGGCCCACGGCCATGGTGTGCACCTGGTGTGCTCGTACGCGGTGCCCGCCTTCACGGCCGCGGCGCTCGACGGCGGCTACGCGGCGCTCGACGACACGGCGATCGCCGACGGCGCCCAGGCGGTCCTCGACGAGGCGACGCAGCGGCTGAGCCGCTCCGGCGTGCGCGTGACCTCCGCCGTCGCCACCGGCGATGCCGCGGCCGTGCTCGTCGAGCTCTCGCGCGGCGCGGCGGCGGTCGTCGTCGGGACGCGGGGGCGTGGCGGCTTCGCGGAGCGGCTGCTCGGCACCGTCTCGTCCGCGCTGCCGGCCCACGCGCACTGCCCGACCGTCGTCGTGCCGTGGACCAGCACCGATGACGACGGCGAGACCGCTCCGCCGACACCGGTGCGCCGGATCGTCGTCGGCGTGGACGGCTCGCCCGCGGCCGAGGTCGCGCTCGAGCAGGCGATCCGCGAGGCGGAGCGGTGGGGCGCCGAGCTCACTGCGGTCGCCGGCGTGCCGGTCGGCGCCGGGGCGGGCATCCTCGCGTGGCTGCCCGCCTCGATCGACCACGCCGCCGTCCTGCGCGACGCGGCCGAGGGACTCGACGTCGTGGTCGACCGGGCCCTGGTGCGGCACCCGGGCGTGGAGGTGCGGCGGCACGTGCTCGACGGCACGGGCGCCGCGCTCCTCACCGAGTTCTCGACGGCGGTGGACCTCGTGGTCGTGGGCTCGCGCGGGCGCGGCGGCTTCGCGGGGCTCCTGCTCGGTTCGACGAGCCAGGCCGTGCTCCACCACTCCGCGTGCCCCGTCATGGTGGTCACGCGCCGCTGCCAGCACCCCGCGGACGACGAGCCGCTGGGCCGCCGCCCCGGCTCCTGACCCGGCTGCGGGCTCGGCGGCGGACCGCGACCCACGGCGGGCAGGTCACGGCAGCGGTGGTGGGAGGTCCGGGCGCCGGACCAGCGGCGTGAGGACGACGGTCGAGCGCGTCCGGTCGACGAACGGCTCGGCGGCGATGCGTTCGACCACCTCGTCGAGGTGCCTCACGTCGCGCGCGCGCACGTGCACGACGGCGTCCGCCTCGCCCGTCACGGTGCTCGCCGCGACGACCTCCGGGTAGCGCTCGAACGCCGCCCGCATGGTCGCGGGGCTCGTGCGCGGCGCGCAGTGCACCTCGACGTGCGCCTCGGTGGCCCAGCCCAGCGCCGCGGGGTCGATGCGGACGGTGAACCCGTCGATGACGCCGCGCTCGCGCAGCCGGTCGACCCGCCGCTTCACCGCGGGCGCCGAGAGGTTCACGCGCGCGCCGACGGCGGCATAGCTCGCGCGGGCGTCGCGGGCCAGGTGCGCGAGGATCGCGGTGTCGATCCGGTCCACGCCGGCGTGGGTCCCCTCGGGTGGGACCGGGTTCTGCATGCGCCCAGCATGCCGGACGCGACCCGATCGCGATCACGGCCGCGCGGACGTTCACTGGACGTGGGCGGGATCACCCGTCCGTCGCCGCCACGCAAGGGGGTTCGGCATGGGTATGGACGACATCACCGAGAAGGCCAGCGACGCCGGCATCGAGAAGGCCGGGGACGCCGCCGAGAAGAAGGCGGGTGGCCACGGCGACAAGGTCGACAAGGCCGAGCAGGCCGCCGACAAGAAGGCCGGCGGCTGACGAACGACGACGACGCCCGGTGCGCGCGACGCACCGGGCGTCGCGGTGCGTCACCTCACGACCGGATCTCGAGCGTGCAGCACTTGGCGCCGCCGCCGCCCTTGAGCAGCTCCGTGGTGTCGACGGGGTGCGGCTCGAAGCCGCGCGCGCGCAGCTCGACGGCGAGGTCGACGGCGGCCGGCGCGACCACGACGTGCAGGCCGTCGGAGACGGCATTGAGCCCGAGGGCGACGGCGTCGGCCTCCGTCGCCATGACGGCGTCGGGGTAGCGGGCCGCCAGGACCGCCTGGGACGTGGCGGAGAACGCCGGGGGGTAGTAGGCGATGAGCTCGTGGCCGGGGCGGCTGTCGAGCACGGCGATCGCCGTGTCGAGGTGGTAGAACCGCGGGTCCACGAGCTCGAGGGTGACGACCTCGTGGCCCGACAGCGCGGCGAGCTCGGCGTGCGCCGCGGGGTCGGTGCGGAACCCGGAGCCTGCGAGGAAGGTGTCGCCGACGAGCAGGATGTCGCCCTCGCCCTCGTTGATCTGGGCGGCGGTCTGCGTGATGAACCCGTGGTCGGCGAACCACTTCTCGTACAGGGGGCCCTCGGCGGCGCGCTCGGGGTAGCGGAACCGGGCCGAGTAGACGAGTCCGTCGACGACCGTCGCCCCGTTCGCGGCGTAGACCATGTCCGGCAGGCCGGGAGCGGGGTCGATGAGCTCGACCGTGTGGCCCCACGCCAGGTAGGCGTCGCGCAGTGTCTCCCACTGGGCGATCGCGCGCTCGCGGTCGGTGGCGCGGGTGACGTCCATCCAGGGGTTGATCTCGTACGTCACCTCGAAGAAGTCGGGGCGGCACATGAGGTAGCGGCGGGCGGTGGGGGTGCGCGGCTCGGTCACTGCGGCTCCTGGCGGGTCGGCGGTCCGGTGGGGGATCACGGCCCGGCGACGGTGCCGGCCTCCCGACGAGATTAGGACCGCCGACCTCCGACCGACGGGTCGCAACGCTGTGCTGCGAGGCCCCACCCGTTGCGCGCCACGCCCGTCCGACGGCGATTCGTTGCGCCGGGGCGGGGCCCGCACCGGCCCGCGTACCAGCACCACCGCCGGGCACGTCCGTTCCACGCGAGCACGTCCTGCGTCACGGACGTCTTCGGCTGGAACGGACGTGCTCGCGGCCGGGGCGGGTTGGCGGGCGGGGTGGGTTGGCGGCCGGGGTCAGGCTCGCGCGGTCGTCAGGACGTCGCGGAGCGCGGCGGCGAACTCCTGCGGGTGGGACGCGAAGCCGTGGTGAGCGCCGGGGAAGGCGATCGGTCGGGTGCCGAGGCGCTCCGCCAGGGCGGTCGACGTGCGGTGCGTCAGCAGGTCCCCGGAGTCCGCGCCCACGCCGACGACGACGCGCGTCGCGCCGGCGGTGAGCGCGGCGATGTCGGGCACGTACGACGACGTCGGGTGGAGGTCCTGGGCGAAGAACCGTGCGCCGTCCGCCATGTCCTGCGCCGACGGCGGCTCCCGAGGCTCCTCCTCGTCCTCGTCCCAGCCCGCGTTGCCCAGGAACGCCATGATGGCCGCCTCGAACCCCTCGCGGTGGAACGTCGCGACCAGGGCGTCCACCGCGGCGAGCTGCTCGGCCGAGTCCTGCAGGAGGGTCAGCACCGGCGGCTCGTGCGCGACGAGCGTCCGCACGCGGTCCGGGTAGCGGGTCGCGAGGTCGAGCCCCGTGACGGCGCCACCGCTGCTCCCCATGACGTCGGCATCGTCCGCGCCCAGCGTGTCGAGCAGCGCGGCGAGGTCGTCCGCGCGCAGCTGCGGGGTCGAGGGGCCGTCCGGGTCGTCCAGGCGGCTGCGGTTGATGCCGCGCGGGTCGTGCGTGACGACCGTGTGCTCGCGGGCGAGCTCGTCGGCGAGCCCCGCGAAGACCCGCGCGTCGACCGGCGAGCCGGTGAGGATCATGAGCGGCCCGTTGCCGCGCACCTCGTAGTGGATGGTGCCGCCCGGGATGGGCAGCTGGTGAGTGGTGAGCATCGGGGTTCCCTCCGTCCGCGTCGGCGGAGCGCCGACTCAGGAGGGACTACGCCCGGCGCCGTGACTCATCGCGCCCGGCCGGACCCGCGGGGCCGGCCCCCGGGGGGATCAGGGGACGCGGCTCACCTCGGCCGCCACGCGGCGCAGGACCAGGTGGAGCATGCCGGACATGGCCACGGCGGTCAGCGCGGCGCCGACCGGGCGGGGCAGGCCGCGCAGCCAGGTGCGCTCGACCCACGTCACCTCGCTGTGCCGCGACCCCAGCGGCCGGACGCGCACCTCGGCGTCGCCCATCAGCACGGGGCCGCGCTTGCGGAACGTCGCGACACCCTCGCGCGCCGCGTCCCGTCCGTGCGCCGGCGCCGGCGGGTCGTAGCGCTCGACGACCATGACGTCGGGCACCCCGCGCCCGCCCGACGCCGCCGTCGGGCCGGTGACGCCCGTGAACTCGTCACCCGCCCGCACCGGCCGGTCCGGCCCGTCGATCCGCGTCAGCGGCACCCACCGCGCGTGGTGGCGCACGTCCGTGACCAGGTCCCACACGACGCCGGCCGGCGCGGCGACCACGCGGCTCACCGAGACTTCGCGCACGCTCACGTGCCCGACGACCGCTCGGCGTCGAGCCGGGCGACGAGCCGTGCGGGCGCCGCCTGCCGGTACGACGACGCGAGCAGCTCGCCGACCTCGTCCCAGTCGACGTCGCGCGCGAGGTCGAGTGCGAGCCACCCGGCGGGCCCGTGGTACGGCGGCGCCCAGAAGCGGGCGTCGTCGAGCAGCGCGGGCCGCTCGTCGTCGTCGGGCCTGAAGATCAGGGCGTGCGGCTGCTCCGGCTGCCCGGCCGCGGCGCCGACGCCGTAGGTCGCGTACATCCTCGCCACCCGGAAGGTCGGGCGGCCCCAGGACTCCTTCTCGACCGACTCGGGCAGCGCAGCGCACAGGTCGCGCAGGCGCGCGAGCAGCGGGTCGTCGTCGTCGTACATCCGCGGGTGCGCCACGTGAGCTCCCAGGTCAGCGGTCGCGCTCGAGGTGATCGCGGCCGTGGGACCACGGTAGCGTCGCGGTTCATGGACAAGCGTGTGCTCGGACGGACGGGACGACAGGTCAGCGTGATCGGCCTCGGCTGCTGGCAGCTGGGGGCGGACTGGGGCGAGGTGAGCGAGGAGCAGGCGCTCGCGGTGCTCGACGCCGCGGTGGACTCCGGGGTGACCTTCCTCGACACCGCGGACGTGTACGGCGACGGCCGCTCGGAGCGGCTCGTCGGGACGCTGCTGCGCAACCGGCCCGACGCCGGTCTCACGGTCGCGACGAAGATGGGTCGCCGGGCCGCCCCGCACGTCGACGCGGCGTACACGCTCGACGCGTTCCGGGCGTGGACCGACCGCTCGCGCGAGAACCTCGGCGTCGAGACCCTGGACCTCGTCCAGCTGCACTGCCCGCCCACGGAGACGTTCTCGCGCGACTCCCTGTACGACGACCTGGACACCCTGGTCGCCGAGGGCCGCGTCGCCGCCTACGGCGTCTCGGTCGAGAAGGTCGCGGAGGCGCTCGAGGCGATCTCCCGGCCGAACGTCGCGACCGTGCAGATCATCCTCAACGTCTTCCGCCGCAAGCCGCTGGAGGAGGTGCTGCCCGCCGCGCTCGAGGCCGGCGTGGGCATCCTGGCGCGCGTGCCGCTCGCGAGCGGCCTGCTGAGCGGCAAGTACGACGCGTCGACGACGTTCGCCGCGGACGACCACCGGAGCTTCAACCGCCAGGGTGAGGCGTTCGACGTCGGCGAGACGTTCGCGGGCGTGCCGTACGACGTCGGCGTCGCCGCCGCGCAGGAGGTCGCCCGGTTCACGCCGCAGGGCGCGACGACGGCTCAGCTCGCCCTGCGCTGGATCCTCGACCAGCCGGGCGTCTCGACGGTCATCCCCGGCGCGAGCAAGCCCGAGCAGGCGCGGTCGAACGCGGCCGCCGCCGACCTGGCGCCGCTCGACGCGGAGACTCTCGCCGGGCTCGAGAAGATCTACGACGAGCGCATCCGGCAGCACGTGCACGGCCGCTGGTGACCGTCCGGCGGTGGACCGCCGGGGCGCTCAGCCCCGGCGGTGCCACCGCCCCCGGCGCCTGGTGACGTCGCCGGGCGGCGTGTCCTGGACGTCCTCCAGCGGGACGTCGAGCGGCGTGGCGGGGACGTCGGGGCCGGCCCCGATCGCCGACCTGACCCGCTGCACGACGCGCGCCGGCGCCTTGGTCTCGTCCGGGCCGGAGACGGCGAGCTCGATCTCGCGCGGGAACCGGGCGGGCGGCGGGCCGAACGCCTTGTGCGCGCCCTCGACGACCGTGCGTCCCATGGCGCGCGCGCCCGTCGCGCCGATGACGGCGCCGATGCCGAACGGTGCCAGGCGACCGAACGCGAGGGCGCCCTGGCGCCCGGCCTGGCGCCGCACGAGACGCCTGGTCAGCGCGCTGTTGACGCGCTTGATGGTCTGCGTCGGCATGTTGATGAGCAGGGTCTTGGCCCAGGCGGTGGGGTTGATGCCCGCCTCGGAGCCGACCGTCGTCGCGCCCTGCTCGCCCAGGAGCGTCGCCATGAGCAGGGCACGCCGGCGCGCCGTCTCCTCGACGCCGATGCCGTGCACGTCCGCGACGGCGAGCGAGAACGCGGCGGACGCCGCGAAGAAGGTGCCCACCTCCGTCGTCGTCAGCGCCATGCTCACGCCCGTGCCGACGACGGGCATCGCCGCGGCCGCGCCGACCGCGCCGCCCGACGTGGAGATCGCGAGCAGGTACTGCTTCTCCAGCAGGGTGATGATCTGCGCGGGGCTCGCGTAGGGGTTGCGCCGCCGCAGCCGGTCCACGTGGGCGTGGATCGCGCCGGACGGGACGCCGACCGCCTTGTCGATGAGGTCGTCCACGAACGGGATCCCGGTGGCGCCGGCGACGGGGGCGACCGCTCCGGCGGTGGCCGGTGGCTGCCCCGGGGGCGCCACGGTGCCGGCGCCGGCTCCGGGAGTGGGGACGACCGGTCCGTCGGTGGGGGAGGTGCGCTGCCACGGCGCGTTGTGGGGCGACGACATGGCCCGATGGTCCCACGCGAGGCCCACCTCGTCGCGGCGTCGGGCCTCCGTCGCGTGACGACCGGCACGTCCGAGGTCCGGCGTCCGGGCGGGCCGGGCCCCTCGCTGCGCGGGGTGGTGCTAGCCGTACCCGTGCCGGGGTACGGGCTGGATCGATCACCGCGGCGTGCCAGGCAAGGCTGGATCACGTCACCACGACCCGGTCCCAGCCTTCCGAGGAGCACCCCATGTCCCAGCACCAGAGCCCCACCGGTCCGAGCCCGGCACGTAGCCGCCGCACCGCGGGCGCCGTCGCCGCCGTCCTGCTCACCGGCCTCGTCGGCGGCGGGGCGGCGTGGGCGGCGCTGCGCGACGACGCGCCGTTCGCCGCGCCCGTCGACACGGCCGCCGCGACCGAGGGCGACCCCCGCGTGCAGGGCGTCGTCGACAGCCTCGTCGAGGAGCTCGAGTTCCCGGGCGCCCTGGCGCACGTGGTCGACGAGGACGGGGTGGCCCGCGACTACACCGCCGGCGTCGGGAACCTCGAGACCGGTGCGGAGGTGCCGGTCGACGGCGAGGTCCGCATCGCCAGCAACACCAAGACGTTCACGGCAGCGGTCGTGCTGCAGCTCGTGGGCGAGGGGTCGGTCGACCTCGACGCCCCGATCGAGACCTACCTGCCGGGCCTGGTCCGCGGCGAGGGCATCGACGGCAACGCGATCACGGTGCGCCAGCTGCTGCAGCACACGAGCGGACTGCCCAACTACACCGCCGTCACGAGCGGCGACTCCTTCGCGACGCGGGACCGCTACGTCCCGGCCCGCGACCTCACCGACATCGCCTTCGCGGAGGCCCCGCTCTTCGCCCCGGGCGAGGGGTGGTCGTACAGCAACACCAACTACACCCTGCTCGGGATGCTCATCGAGCGCGTCACCGGGCGGCCGTACGCGGAGCAGGTGACCGAGCGGATCATCGAGCCGCTCGGCCTGGAGCACACCTACGTGCCCGACGTCGGCGAGCGGGAGATCCGCGGCGCGCACCCCCGCGGGTACCACCCCACCGAGAGCGGGGAGCTCGAGGACCTCACCGAGATGGACCCGTCCATCGCCGGCGCGGCGGGCATGATCGTCTCCACGCCCAGCGAGCTCGCGGCGTTCTTCACCGCCCTGGTCGGCGGCGAGCTCCTGGAGCCCGCGCAGCTCGAGGCGATGCAGCAGATGGTCGAGATGCCCGAGGAGTACCCGGGCGACGGCTACGGCCTCGGCCTCATGCGGACCACGCTGAGCTGCGGCGTCGTCCTGTGGGGGCACGGCGGCGACATCGAGGGCTACGCGACGCGCGGCGGCGTGACGGAGGACGGCGTGGGCGTGACCTACGCGGTGACGTCACTCGGGTCCTCGCTCGAGACGATCTACGCGATGGAGGACAAGGTCGACGAGATCGTCTGCGGCGCCTGACCCGCCCCGCGGCCGCCCGCCGCCCCGCCGCCGCCCCGCCACCCCACCCCGCCAGCCGGCCCACCCCGCCAGCCGGCTCA
>NZ_JACEXH010000076.1:0-15878 GCF_014525465.1 Actinotalea sp. JY-7885
CGTCGCGACGGCGGCGCGCCCGGGCGGCGCCGTCGCGGTGCTCGGGGTCGTCATCACCTCACCGTACCCACCCGAACCGGGCGGTGGACGGTGGGATCCGGCCCGGGGTGGTCGGAAGGTCCCGGGGTCGGGGTCGGGGCAGCCGTGACACTGGGCGACGTGACCAGTCTGAGCGCGCACCGGACCCTGGCCTCGGAGAGCCGGGTGCGGATCCTGCACCTGCTCCAGGAGCACGACCGGCCGCTGACGGTCGATGAGATCGCCCAGGCCGTCGACCTGCACGTGAACACGACGCGCGAGCACCTGGACCGGCTGATCGCCACGGGCTTCGTCAGTCGCGAGTCCGAGGTGCGCCTGACGCGGGGGCGGCCCCGCATGCTGTACCGGCCGCTCGCCCGCGCGGCCGCCGAGGACATGGACCCGCGCGCCCGCGAGCACCTGCTGCAGGTCCTCCTGGAGGGCTACGGGCGGCCCGTCGAGCCGGGTGCCGCGGAGGAGTCCGGACGCACGTGGGGCGCCGAGCTCGCGGCCACCGCGGCCGCCGACGACACACCGTCCGACCCGCCCGGCGCCGCGCCGGCTGCTGCCCGCCAGCTCGACGCGCTCGAGCGGCACTTCGCGGAGCTGGGCTTCCAGCCCGAGGTCGACGCCGAGAACGCGCGCCTGCACCTGACCCGGTGCCCCGTGTACGACCTGGCGTGCGCGCGGGCCGAGGTCATCTGCGCGGTGCACCTGGGGCTGGCGCGCGGCGTGCTCGCGCAGGTCGAGGGCCCGCTCGAGGCGGAGCGGCTCGAGCCGTTCGTCGGCCCCCAGCACTGCGTGCTCCACCTCACCGGGGCCTGACAGCCCGGACCGCCGACCGTCCGCCGCGCCGGGTCGCTCGGGCGGCGCCGACCGGGCTCGCGGTGCTACGTTCGGGCCATCCCCCCGTGATGACGCCTGTGGTAGCGCGACGGGGGATGGTGCGATGGCAGCACAGCAGGGTCTGGCCACCCGCAACCTGGCGCTCGCGCTCGCCGGCTTCATGCTGAACTTCTGGGCCTGGGCGCTGATCAGCCCGCTCGGCGCGGCCTACCGCGAGCAGCTCGACCTGACCGCCTTCCAGCAGTCCGTGCTGGTCGCGGTGCCCGTCGTCGTCGGCTCGCTCGGCCGGATCCCCGTCGGTGCGCTGACCGACCGGCTCGGCGCGCGTCTCATGTTCCCCGTCGTCAGCCTCCTGACGGTCCTGCCCGTCCTGTTCATCGGGCTCGTCGCCGAGTCCTACGTGGCGATGCTCGTCGGCGGGTTCTTCCTCGGTCTGGGCGGCACGGCCTTCGCGATCGGTGTGCCCCTCGTCAACGCCTGGTACCCCCCGGCGCGGCGCGGGACGGCGCTGGGGATCTTCGGCATCGGCATGGGCGGGACGGCGATCTCGGCGTTCACCACGGTGCGCCTGTCCGACGCGTTCGGACGCGAGGCGCCGTTCCTCCTGGTCGCGGGCGTGCTCGTGGTCTACGCGGCCGTGGCGGCGGCGTTCGTGCGGGACGCGCCGGACCGCGCCGTCGCGACCGGGTCCTTCCTCGCGCGGACGTGGGCGACGGCCAAGATCCCGGCGACCGGCCAGCTGTCGGTGCTCTACGCGCTCGGCTTCGGGGGCTTCGTCGCCTTCTCGGTCTACCTGCCGACCTACCTCACCAACGCCTACGGCCTGCGGGCCGAGGACGCCTCCCTGCGGACCGCCGGCTTCGTCGTGCTCGCGGTCGCCATGCGTCCGGTGGGCGGCTGGCTGTCCGACCGGGTCGACCCCGTCCTCGTGCTGGTCGTGTGCTTCACCGGCTCGGCGCTGCTCGCCGCCCTGGCCGGCCTCGAGCTCGCGCTCATGCCCCTGGGGACCATCGCCTTCCTGGGGCTCGCGGCGCTCCTCGGCGCGGCCTCGGGGGCGGTGTTCGCGCTGGTCGCACGGCTCGCACCGGCCGAGAAGGTGGGCGCCGTCACCGGCCTGGTCGGCGCGGCGGGCGGGCTGGGCGGCTTCGTCCCGCCGCTGGTCATGGGCGCGTTCTACGACGCCCTGGACGACTACAGCCCCGGGCTCTACCTGCTCGCCGTGGTCTGCCTCGCCACGGCCGCGTTCACCCGCGGGCCCGTCGCCCGCAACGCCCGGCAGGGCGCGACCGCACGGACGTGAGCCCCGCGTCGCGGGGCCGGCGGCCCCGGAGCGACGACCACCCGGACCTCTCGAGAGGACACGCACCGTGACCATCCACGACGCCCCGCAGGCCGCTCCGGGCTCGGGGCCGGGCCTGGACGGCCCCGCCTCCGACGTCGTCCTGCGGCTGGGCAGGTACCTGCGGCGCGGCGAGGTCTCCGACGACCTGCGGACCATCCACAAGGAGGGCGGCCGCGACGCCGACGCGTTCTACCGGGACCGGTGGAGCCACGACAAGGTCGTCCGCTCGACCCACGGCGTCAACTGCACCGGCTCGTGCTCGTGGAAGGTCTACGTCAAGGACGGGATCATCACGTGGGAGTCGCAGCAGACCGACTACCCCTCGGTGGGGCCGGACAGCCCCGAGTACGAGCCCCGCGGCTGCCCCCGCGGTGCGGCCTTCAGCTGGTACACGTACTCGCCGACGCGGATCCGCTACCCGTACGTGCGCGGCGTGCTGCTCGAGATGTTCCGCGACGCGAAGATCGCGGTCGGCGGCGACCCCGTCGAGGCGTGGGCGCACATCGTCGAGGACCCCATCCGGGCCGCCCACTACAAGTCCGTGCGCGGGCAGGGCGGCCTCGTGCGCGCCTCCTGGGACGAGGCGATCGAGATCGCGGCCGCGGCGCAGGTCCACACGATCCGCCGCTACGGCCCGGACCGCGTCGCCGGCTTCTCGCCGATCCCCGCGATGTCGATGGTCTCCCACGGCGCGGGCGCCAGGTACCACGCGCTCCTCGGCGCCCCGATGCTCTCGTTCTACGACTGGTACGCGGACCTGCCGGTGGCCTCGCCCCAGGTGTTCGGCGACCAGACCGACGTGCCGGAGTCGGGGGACTGGTGGAACGCCGGGTACCTCATCATGTGGGGCTCGAACCTGCCGGTCACGCGCACGCCGGACGCGCACTGGATGGCCGAGGCGCGCTACCGCGGCCAGAAGGTCGTCGCCGTCTCGCCCGACTACGCCGACAACGTCAAGTTCGCCGACGAGTGGCTCGCCGTGCAGCCGGGGACCGACGGCGCGCTCGCGATGGCGATGGGCCACGTGACGCTGCGCGAGTTCTTCGTCGAGCGCCGGACCCCGTACTTCGCCGACTACGTCACGCGGTACACCGACCTGCCGTTCCTCGTGCGGCTCGACGAGGACGCGGACGGCGCGTACGTGCCGGGCAAGTTCCTCACCGCCGCCGACCTGCCGGGCGCCGAGGCGGAGACCGAGAACGCCCACTTCAAGACCGTCCTGCTCGACTCCCGGACGGGCGCGCCCGCCGTCCCGAACGGCACGCTCGGGGACCACTACGGCCCGGCGGGCGAGGGGCGGTGGAACCTGGACCTCGGCGACGTCGAGCCGGCCCTGAGCCTGCTCGACATCGCGCCGTCCCGGCGCACCGCGACCGGGGACCCGACGGCCGTCGAGGTCGACCTGCCCCGCTTCGACACGCTCGACGGCGCCGCGTCCAGCGCCCGCCGCGGCGTGCCGGTGCGGCGGGTCGGCGGCCACCTGGTCACGACGGTCTTCGACCTCCTGCTCGCGCAGTACGGCGTGGGCCGGCCCGGGCTGCCCGGCGCCTGGCCCACCGGGTACGACGACGCCTCCCAGCCCTGCACGCCCGCGTGGCAGGAGCAGTTCACGGGCGTCCCGGCGGCCAAGGCGGAGCGGATCGGGCGCGAGTTCGCGGCCAACGCCGAGGAGTCGCGCGGGCGCTCGATGATCCTCATGGGCGCCGGCACCAACCACTGGTTCCACTCGGACACCATCTACCGCTCGTTCCTCGCGCTCACGACGCTCACGGGCTGCCAGGGCGTCAACGGGGGCGGCTGGGCCCACTACGTGGGCCAGGAGAAGGTCCGCCCGATCACGGGCTTCACGACCTACGGCATGGCGATGGACTGGGCCAGGCCGCCGCGCACCATGGTCCAGACGGCCTACTGGTACCTGCACACCGACCAGTTCCGCTACGACGCCTTCGGCGCCGACACGCTGACCTCGGCCCGGCCGGGGCCCGGACGTGAGGCCGCGGGGAGCCTGGCCGGCAAGACCACCGCCGACGTGATCGCGCAGTCGGCCCGCATGGGCTGGATGCCGTCGTACCCGACGTTCGACCGCAACCCGCTGGACCTGGCGGACGAGGCCGACGCGGCCGGGATCCCGGTGACCGAGCACGTGCCGGCCGAGCTGAAGGCGGGCCGCCTGCGCTTCGCCGCGGAGGACCCCGACGCGCGGGAGAACCTCCCGCGCGTGCTGACCGTGTGGCGGGCGAACCTCCTCGGCTCGTCCGGCAAGGGGGACGAGTACTTCCTGCACCACCTGCTCGGTGCGGCGTCGAACCTGCGCGCGCAGGAGGCGCCGCCCGGTGCCCGGCCCCGCGACGTCGTCTGGCGCGACGAGGCGCCGACGGGGAAGCTCGACCTGCTGCTGACGTTCGACTTCCGCATGACGAGCACGACCGTCTACTCCGACGTCGTGCTGCCGGCCGCGACCTGGTACGAGAAGCACGACCTGAGCAGCACGGACATGCACCCGTTCGTGAACTCGTTCACGCCCGCGATCGCACCGCCGTGGCAGACCCGGACGGACTTCGAGATCTTCCACACCCTGGCCCGGCGCTTCAGCGCGCTCGCGGCCACGCACCTCGGGGTGCGCCGGGACGTGGTGGCCGTGCCGCTCATGCACGACACACCGGACGAGATGGCGAACCCGCACGGGCGCGTGCAGGACTGGAAGGACGGCACGTGCGAGCCCGTCCCGGGGCGCACGATGCCGAAGCTCGTCGTCGTCGAGCGCGACTACGCCGCGGTCGCGACGAAGCTCGCGACCCTGGGCCCGCTCGCGGAGACGCTCGGGCTCTCGACCAAGGGCGTGACGTTCGACGTCGGCCCGGAGGTCGAGTACCTCGCGAGCAAGAACGGCGTGGCGGGCCGCACGTCGGGCGGCGTCGCCGACGGGCGCCCGCTGCTCACGCGCGACGTGCACGCCTGCGAGGCGATCCTCGCGCTGTCCGGCACCACCAACGGACGCCTCGCGGTGCAGGGGTTCCACACGCTGGAGAAGCGGACCGGGACGCGCATGGCCGACCTGGCCGCCGAGCACGAGGGCAAGCAGGTCACCTTCACGGACACCCAGGCGGCGCCGACGACGGTGATCACGTCCCCCGAGTGGTCGGGCACCGAGCACGGCGGGCGGCGCTACTCGCCGTTCACCGTCAACGTCGAGCGGCTCAAGCCGTGGCACACCCTCACGGGCCGCCAGCAGTTCTACCTGGACCACGACTGGATCACGGAGATCGGCGAGGGCCTGCCGGTCTTCCGGCCGCCCCTGAACATGCAGGCGCTCTTCGGCGAGCCGCCCCTGGGGGAGGTGGGCGACGCGGCGGCGACGGGCGGACCGGGCAGCGTGGGGGTCACGGTGCGCTACCTGACCCCGCACAACAAGTGGTCCATCCACTCGGAGTACCAGGACAACCTGTTCATGCTCTCCCTGTCGCGCGGCGGCCCGATGATCTGGATGAGCGACCGCGACGCGGTCAAGGTGGGCATCGCCGACAACGACTGGGTCGAGGCGGTGAACCGCAACGGCGTCGTCGTCGCGCGCGCGGTGGTGTCCCACCGCATGCCCGAGGGCACGGTCTTCATGCACCACGCCCAGGACCGCCTCATCGACGTCCCGCTCTCGCAGACGACGGGACGGCGCGGCGGCATCCACAACTCGCTCACGCGCCTGCTGGTCAAGCCGAGCCACCTCATCGGCGGCTACGCGCAGCTGTCCTACGCGTTCAACTACCTCGGCCCGACGGGCAACCAGCGCGACGAGGTCACTGTCATCCGGCGACGGAGCCAGGAGGTGGAGTACTGACATGCGCGTCATGGCTCAGATGGCGATGGTCATGAACCTCGACAAGTGCATCGGGTGCCACACGTGCTCGGTGACCTGCAAGCAGGCGTGGACGAACCGCACGGGCACGGAGTACGTCTGGTTCAACAACGTCGAGACGCGTCCGGGGCGCGGCTACCCGCGCACCTACGAGGACCAGGAGAGGTGGCGGGGCGGCTGGACCCTGAACCGGCGCGGCCGCCTCCAGCTCAAGGCCGGCGGGCGCCTGAGGAACCTCAGCACCATCTTCTCGAGCCCCCGGATGCCCTCGATCGGCGACTACTACGAGCCCTGGACCTACGACTACGAGAAGCTCACGACCGCGCCGGTCCAAGAGCACACGCCGGTCGCGCGGCCGGTGTCGCTGATCAGCGGCAAGAACCTCGCCGTCTCGTGGAGCGCCAACTGGGACGACGACCTCGGCGGCTCCGCGGACCTCATGACGGCGGACCCCGTCCTGGCGAAGATCTCGGACAAGGTCAAGCTCGAGTTCGAGCAGACGTTCATGTTCTACCTGCCGCGCATCTGCGAGCACTGCCTCAACCCCTCGTGCGCGGCGTCGTGCCCCTCGGGCGCGATCTACAAGCGCGAGGAGGACGGCATCGTCCTGGTCGACCAGGACGCGTGCCGCGGCTGGCGCAAGTGCATCACCGGCTGCCCGTACAAGAAGGTCTACTTCAACCACCGCACGGGCAAGGCCGAGAAGTGCACGTTCTGCTTCCCGCGGGTCGAGGTCGGCCTGCCCACCGTCTGCTCGGAGACGTGCGTCGGGCGGCTGCGCTACATCGGCCTGGTCCTGTACGACGCCGACCGCGTGCTCGAGGCGGCGAGCGAGCCCGACGAGCACGCGCTGCTCGCCGCGCAGCGCAGCGTGCTGCTGGACCCGCACGACCCCCACGTGCAGCGCGAGGCCGAGAGGGCGGGCATCCCGCACGACTGGGTCGAGGCCGCCCAGCGCTCGCCGGTCTGGCGGCTCATCCACGACTACGAGGTGGCGCTGCCGCTGCACCCGGAGTACCGCACCATGCCGATGGTCTGGTACATCCCGCCGCTCTCGCCGGTGGTCGACGTCGTCGCGGAGACCGGCGAGGACGCCGAGGACCCGCACAACCTCTTCGCGGCGATCGACACGCTGCGCATCCCCGCCGAGTACCTCGCCGAGCTGTTCACGGCGGGCGACACCGTTCCGGTCGTCGGCGTGCTCAAGCGGCTCGCGGCGATGCGCTCGTACATGCGGGACCTGAGCATGGGCCGCGAGGGCGACCCGCGGATCCCGGCTGCCGTCGGCATGGACGAGCAGAGCATGTACGAGATGTACCGCCTGCTCGCCCTCGCGAAGTACGACGAGCGGTACGTGATCCCGAGCGCGCACGCGGAGCAGGCCCACGGCCTCGAGGAGCTCGCGACCGAGTGCAGCCTGGACTACGACGGCGGTCCGGGCATGGGTGGGTCCGGTCCCTTCGGCGAGGGCTCGGGGCCGGGGTTCTCCGACCCGGTCGCCGTCGAGAACTTCCACATGCTCAAGGCCCGCCAGACGTCGGACACCGTCGCCGACCCCGCGTCGCGCGGCGCCAAGGTCAACCTGCTCAACTGGGACGGCAAGAGCGCACCGCCGGGCCTGTTCCCGCCGCGCAGCGACGAGCAGGGCGGCGGGGTGCCGGACGGCGCCTCGCGCGCGGACCTGCGTGAGCCGGACGTGCCGACCGACGCGGCGCAGGTCCGGCCGCTGCCCTCGGGTGGCTCGGACTCCGGCCCCACCGGCTCGGGGACGGCGCCACGATGAACCGGGGCCAGCGCGCCGCGACCGCCCGCCGGGTCGCGAGCCGGGAGACGGCGCTCGTGCACCGCCTCGCGGCCCTGACGCTCGAGTACCCGACGGCGGAGCTCGTCGGGCTGGTCCCGACCCTCGCCGGCGCGACGACGGAGCTGGCGCCCCGCCTGCGCGCCCCGTTCGAGCCGCTCCTGGAGCACCTGGCCGCGCGCGACCTCGGCGACCTCCAGGCGCAGTACGTCGCGACGTTCGACCTCAAGCGGCGGTGCTCGCCCTACCTGACGTACTTCTCCTACGGCGACACGCGCAAGCGCGGCGTCGCCCTGGTCGAGTTCAAGCAGGCCTGCCGCCGCGCGGGCTTCGAGGTCGTCGACGACGAGCTGCCCGACCACCTGTGCGTGGTCCTCGAGCTCTCCTCGTCCCCGCACCCGGCGGCGCAGGAGGAAGGGCTGCGGCTGCTGCTCGCGCACCGGGCGGGGCTGGAGCTGCTGCGGCTCGCGCTGCTCGACGTCGGCTCGCCGTGGGCGGGCGCGCTCGTCGCCGTCTGCGCGACGCTCCCGGCGCTCGGGGGCGACGAGCACGAGGCCGTCGAGCGGCTCGCCGCGCAGGGGCCGCCCGACGAGGAGGTCGGGCTGGACGCGTACGGACCCGTTCAACTGCCCACGCCGGGAGCACGCCGATGACCTCCACCGACATCGTCCTGTGGGTCGTGATCCCGTACCTGTGCCTCGCGGTGTTCGTCCTCGGGCACGTGTGGCGCTACCGGTACGACAAGTTCGGGTGGACCACGCGCTCGTCCCAGCTCTACGAGAGCCGGCTGCTGCGCTGGGCGAGCCCGCTCTTCCACGTCGGGATCCTCGCCGTCTTCCTCGGCCACGTCATGGGGCTCGGGATCCCGAAGTCCTGGACGCAGGCCGTGGGCCTCGGCGAAGCGGCGTACCACGCCATGGCCGTGGGCATCGGCGGGGTCGCGGGGCTGTGCACCGTCGTCGGGATGGCGCTGCTGATCTACCGCCGCCGGACGGTCGGTCCCGTGTTCAGCGCCACCACGCCCATGGACAAGGTGATGTACCTGGTGCTGGCCGTGGTCATCGTCCTCGGCCTGTGGAACACGGTCGCGGGCTCGGTCCTCAACCTCGGCGGGGACTACGACTACCGCGACGGCGTCTCCGTGTGGTTCCGGGGGATCTTCCGGTTCGACCTGCACCCCGAGCTGATGGCGGACGCGCCGGTCGGGTTCCAGCTGCACGGCATGAGCGCGATGCTCCTGTTCGCGCTGTGGCCCTTCACGCGGCTCGTCCACGTCTTCAGCGCGCCGGTCGGCTACCTCTGGCGGCCCTACGTCGTGTACCGCTCACGGCCCGACCGCCGTGGCACACGCCCCGCGCCGCGCGGGTGGGACGAGGTGCCGGGCCGGGAGCCGTCCGGGCGGCGCTGAGCCCGGCGCGCCCGGGCGGGCTCCCGTCGGCGCCGGTCCGGTGGTGCGCGGTCAGTCGAGCGGACCGGACCACGGTCGCGGGGGCAGGCCGTCCGCCTGTCGCGTCATCTCGCGGGTCATCCACCGGCGCAGCTCCACGAGGCGCGGCGGCGTCGCCAGGCTGAGCAGCGCAGCCGTCTGCGCGTAGGCGTCGAGCTGGTCCATCGCGTCCTGCCAGGCCTGGAGCATCTCCGTGCTGGCCGACGAGGACGGGAGACGCAGGTCGATGGTGTCGTCGCCCCGGAGCAGGGCGGTGGTGCGCTGCGCCTCGACGGTGGCGATGTCCCCGCCGTGGCCCGCCGCCATGCGCTGCGCGAGGGCCAGCAGCCCCTGCGGCGCGGCGCCCTCCACGCCCTGGGTCAGCAGCGCGCACTCACGCAGCACACCGCTGGAGTGCTCGCGCCCACGGATCCCGAGGCGGACCGGGTAGCCGACCAGCACGACGGCGGGGCGCTCGCCGCCGTCCGCGGGGTCGCCCACGGCCTGTCCGTGCACGACCGGCACGGCCTCCGCGCGGCCGGGGCCGAGCAGCAGCTCGTCGCCGTCCGGCCACGCCGCCAGGATCGTGTCGGGGTCCAGCGCGTCGCCCACGGGGCCGCCGGTGGCCGCGTCGAGCTCGCACCACACGGCCTTCGACCCGTCGTCGAGCAGCTCGACCCCCCAGGACCGGGCGAGCAGGCCGACCATCTCCATGCCGCGGCCGGTGGCCGAGCGCACCGTGTGCACCAGGCGGCGGGGCATGCCCGTCGAGCGGTCACGGACCTCGAGCCGCACCACGTCCGGCGAGGTCTCGACGCCGACGTGGACCTCGGTGCGGGCGTGCAGGACGGCGTTGGTCACGAGCTCGGAGATGCACGCCTCGGCGCGGTCGCGCAGGTCCTCGTCGAGCTCCGCGAGCGCGCGCGAGACGAGCCGGCGCGCGAGGGGCACCGAGGCGGGGGCCGCGGGCAGGGTGACCAGGCGCGGCCCGGCGGTCCCGCCGCCCGCGACGTCGCGGGAGCGGGAGCCGGGCGCGGGGTGGCTCATCGGTGCCTCCAGGTGCCTCCAGATGCCGCCCGGGGCGGCGACATCATCAGGACACACCGTGAGAGGGGTGACGAACCGGACTATGACGCGAGTCGCCGGTGTGCGTCGTGGCCCGCAGCCACGGTGCGGCCCCCGTCCAGCGCCGCGCGGCGCGCACTCGTGGTCCCGGACCGCTACACCCGGGCGGCGTCCGGCCGATGAGTTCCGCGAGATGCAGGAGCCACGTGAGATCCCCGACCCCGTGACCGACGAGCCGGAGCCTGACCCGGCCCTGGACGGTCTCCTCGCCCTGGCGCGGGACCTCGCCGGGGCGACGGAGCCCGGGGCGGTGAGCCGGGTGCTGAGCACCGCGATGCCGCGCGTCGTCGGGAGCGACACGTCGGCCGTGATGCTGTGGGACCCCGCCGCGGGAGCGCTGCGCGCGGTCGCGAGCCACGGCGTGTCCGACCGCCAGGAGGCCCTGCTGCGCTCGACCGACGTCCGGGCCGAGGTGTTCCCCGAGATGGTCGAGCTGCTGACCCACCGCCGGGTGCTCGTCGTCGACTCCCACGCCGCGAGCGCGCCGCTCGGCGCGCTGCTCGAGTCGCTGGACCTGCGCTCCGTCGTCGTCGCGCCGCTGGTCGCGGGGGAGACGCTCCTGGGCGTGGTCACGGCGGGCTGGCGCGGCGCGCGGCCGTCGGGCGACGCGTCCCGGACGCTCGCGCGGATCCGCGGCGTCGCCGACGTCGGCTCCATCGCGCTCCACACGACCCGGCTCCTGGCCGCGGTGCAGCACCACGCCCGCTACGACGGCCTCACCGGGCTGCCGAACCGGGCCCTGTTCACGCGCGAGCTCGACGACGCCCTGCGCGACGTCGTCCCCGGCACGGGCACCGCGGTGCTCTTCTGCGACCTGGACCGGTTCCGCACCGTCAACGACGCCCTGGGCCACGCGGCGGGGGACGAGCTGCTGCGTCAGGTCGCGGCCCGCCTGCGCGCGGAGCTGCGGCCCATCGACGTCGTCGGGCGCCTCAGCGGCGACGAGTTCGCCGTGCGCCTGCACGACGCCGACGAGCACGCTGCGCTGGCCGTGGCCAGCCGCGTGGTGGACGCGCTGGACCAGCCCTTCCGCATCGACGGACGCGAGGTGCGGGTCACCGTCAGCGTCGGCGTCGCGGTCCACACCGGCCCGGACGGCCGCGGCGAGCGCCTGCTGGCGGCGGCGGACGCGGCGATGTCCAAGGCCAAGGAGCACGGCCGGGACCAGGTCGCGCTCTTCGGGGAGGTCGCGGCGGGCTCCGTCGTGCCCTCGCTCGAGTCCGAGCTGTCGCACGCGATCGACCGCGGGCAGCTGCGGCTCTACTTCCAGCCCGTGCTGCACGTCGGGGGCGACCCGCGGGGCGTCGTCGGCGGTGAGGCGCTGCTGCGCTGGGCCCACCCCCGCCTGGGCCTGCTCGGTCCCGGGGCGTTCCTGCCGCTGGCCGAGGAGAGCGGCCTGGTGAGCAGCCTGGACCTGTGGGCGATCGACGCGGCCTGCGCGGCGCTCGCCGGCTGGACCACGGCCCCGGGCGGCGAGCCGATGCGCGTCGCGGTGAACCTCGCGAGCCGCACGCTCCTGGATCCGCGGCTGCTGCCGGCGGTGCGCGCGGCCCTGACCGAGCACGGCGTCACCGCCGACCAGCTGCACCTGGAGCTGGTGGAGACCCGGTCGCTCGCCGACATGCCGGGTGTCACGGCGCAGCTCGTGGAGCTGCGGCGCCTGGGCGTGCGGATCTCCCTGGACGACTTCGGCACCGGCTACTCGACGCTGACGTGGCTCCAGTCGCTGCCCATCGACCAGATCAAGATCGACCGCAGCTTCACCAAGCAGCTGCCCTTCGACGGTGCGTCCGTCGCGGTGGTGCGCGGGGTGATGGCGCTCGCTCGCGAGCTGGGGATCGAGGTCATCGCGGAGGGGGTCGAGGAGCCGGCGCAGCTGACGATGCTCCAGGACCTGGGCTGCTCGATGGTGCAGGGCTACCTCCTGGGCCGCCCCTCGCCGGTGCTCGACCAGCGCGTCCGCACCGCCGTCGCCTGAGTCGGTCGGTCGGTCGGTCGGGCCGGTGGGGCCGGGAACACGCGCGCCGGGCGTATAGTTGCATCAACAACTGTTGCCGCGAAGCCCCGGAGGACCCCAGTGACCATCGCACCCGACCCCGCACCCGGCCCCGCGCCCGCCACCCGGGCCCGACCCGCCGACGAGCTCCTCGCCGGCGACACCGCGATGGGCCCGGTGGCGCTGCACGTCGCCGACCTCGACGCCATGACGTCCTACTACCGCGACGTGCTCACGCTCGAGGTGCTCTCGGCCGTCGGTGACACCGTGACCCTGGGCCGCGCGGGCGTCCCGCTCGTCGTCCTGCGGCACGGGCCCCGGCTCGCGGCGGCGTCGCCCGGGCACGCGGGCCTGTTCCACACCGCCCTGCTCTTCGAGTCCCCGACCGCGCTCGCGGGAGCGCTGGCCACGGTCGCGCGTCGCGGCGCCGGCACCTACACGGGCAGCGCGGACCACCTCGTGAGCCAGGCGTTCTACCTGACCGACCCCGAGGGCAACGGCGTCGAGCTGTACGTCGACCGCCCGCGCGAGGCGTGGAGCTGGCGCGACGGCCAGGTCGAGATGGCGAGCCTGCCGCTCGACGCCACCGGCTTCATCCGGCGGCACCTCACGCCCGAGGCGGAGGCACGCCCCGAGGCCTCCGGCGCCGTCGTCGGGCACGTGCACCTCCAGGTCGGCGACATCGCAACCGCGCGGGCGTTCTACGTCGACACGCTCGGGTTCGAGGCGACGTTCGAGATGCCGACCGCGCTCTTCGTCTCGGCCGGCGGCTACCACCACCACATGGCCATGAACACGTGGCGCAGCGCGGGCGCGGCCCGGCGGCCGGTCACGCTCGGGCTCGGGGAGGTCACCATCGACCTGCCCACGCCCGACGACGTCGGCCTGCTCGCCGAGCGGCTGCGCCGGCGCGGTCTCGCCGTGCGCGACGAGGGTGCCTCGCTCGCGGTCGACGACCCGTGGGCCAACCTCGTGCGGGTCCGGGTCGCGGGGGCGTCCGCCGCCTGAGCGGCCGTCCCCCGGACGGCCCAGCGGCTGAGGTCGGGGCCGCCCGACGCTTGATGGCGCACGGGTCCGGCCGATGGTGCGGTCGACATGGGATCTGATCTGACCCGCGACGCGGGCACCACCGTGGCCCTTGCGCTGCGGGGGCGTGGCGCCGTGACGGAGGCCGTCGACGGCGTGCGTCGGAACCTGCTCCCGCGCGGCCGTCGCGACCGCGAGGCCGAGCTCGAGGTCGAGATCGCGGCGCTGCGCGTCCAGCTGGACGAGCTGCGCCGCGCGGCGTCCGACCTGGTGGGCAGCGACGACGTCCCCACGGTCCTGGAGCGCGTCATCGAGCGGGCGGCGTCCGCCGGCCTGACGTCCGCCGCGCTCCTGCTCGTGGCGACGCCCGACGGCGGCTCGGCGTTCCGTGCGCACGGCCTGGGACGCACCGAGGCCGAGCAGCTGGCCGGGCGGGTCCGGCGGGGGGAGCCCCTGGGTCCCGACGCCGTCGTGGTCGACGTCGCCTCCGCCCGGCGCCGGCACGGCCGCCTGGTCGCGTTCTACCCCGAGCCCGCCGCCGCCGCGCAGGGCCGGTACCTGCTGGAGGCGTGCGCCCAGCACGCCGCCGCCGCGCTGGACCTGCTGCTCGCCGTCGAGCGGAACCGGACGGAGGCCACGCGCGCCACGGCGCTCCTGCGCCTCGCGCACGACCTCGCGGTGGCGGCGGACGCCAACGCCGTGGCGCAGGTGACGGCCGACGCGCTGCCGGGCATCGTCGGCAGCACGACCGCCGCGGTGCTCCTGCCGGAGCCCGGCGCCGAGGCGCTCGTGCCCGTCGCGATCGCGGGGCTCGGCGACGACCGGCGCGCCTGGCTCCGCGGCGTGCGGATGCGCTTCGCGGCCCTCCCCGAGCTCGCACCGCTCGCGCAGCGGCGCGAGCCGGTCGTCCTGACGTCGGACGCCGCCAGCCCGGTCCTGGCCGACCTCATGACCCGCATGGGGCTGACCGGCATGCTGGCCGCACCCCTGCTCGCGGGCGAGGCCCTCATGGGCATCGTGCTGGTGGGCTGGGAGGGCGCGGCGCGATCGGTCGAGCTCGAGGAGGCGAAGGTCCGTGTGCTCGGGGCCTCGGACCAGGCGGCGACGGCGCTGCAGAACACGCGCCTGCTCGCGACCGTCCGGCACCAGTCGCTGCACGACGCCCTCACCGGCCTGCCCAACCGCGTGCTCTTCGCGCGGTCGCTGGACCTGACGCTGCGCCAGGCCGCCGCGGGCGTGGGCACGTGCGTGCTGTTCTGCGACCTCGACGCGTTCAAGCGCGTCAACGACGAGCTGGGGCACGCCGCGGGGGACGAGCTGCTGCGCCAGGTCGCGCAGCGCCTGCGCGGCCAGGTCCGTGGCGGCGACGTCGTCGCACGGCTCAGCGGTGACGAGTTCGCCGTCGCGCTGGTCGGGACCCGGGAGGAGGCGCAGGTCGTCGCGGGCCGGATCGTCGCCGCGCTCGAGGAGCCCTTCCGCCTCGACGGCCGCGACGTCCGCGTCACCACGAGCGTCGGCATCTGCGCGCACGTGGGCCCCGACGGGCGCGGCGACCGCATGCTCGCGGCCGCCGACCAGGCGATGTACGACGCCAAGCAGCGGGGCCGCAACCAGGTCGCGGTGGCCGACGACCCGGAGCGCGGGCTGGTCGTGCCCTCCCTCGAGGCCGAGCTGGCCGCCGCGGTCGACGCCGGGCAGCTGCGGCTGTTCTTCCAGCCGCTCGTCGGCGTGCAGGCCAGCGGGTGCGACGTGCGCGGTGCCGAGGCGCTGCTGCGCTGGGCGCACCCGCGGCTCGGGCTGCTCGCGCCCGCCTCGTTCCTGCCGCTGGCCGAGGAGAGCGGGCTGATCACCGAGCTGGACCTGTGGGCCGTGGACGCGGCGTGCGCGGCCCTCGCGGACGAGGGGTCGATGATGCGCCTCGCCGTGAACCTGTCGTGCACCACGCTCATCGACGACCGGCTGGTGCCGGCGGTGCGCGCCTCCCTGGACCGGCACGGCATCGACGCGTCGCGGCTCAACCTCGAGATCGTCGAGAGCGCGTCCCTGCGCGACCTGCCGGGCGTGCTCGACGCGATGAGCCGGCTCCGCGCCCTCGGGGTGCGCATCGCGCTGGACGACTTCGGCACCGGCTACTCGACGCTGGCCTGGCTCCACACGCTGCCCGTCGACCAGATCAAGATCGACCGGAGCTTCGTCGCGCGCCTGCACACCGACCGGGCCTCGCTCGCCGTCGTGCGGGCGGTCCTCTCGCTCGCGGCCGAGCTGGGGCTCGAGGTGGTCGCCGAGGGCGTGGAGGAGGAGGCGCAGCTCGCCGTCCTGCGCGAGGCCGGCTGCGGGCTCGTCCAGGGGTACCTGCTGGGCCGGCCGGGGCCGACCTTCCGTGCCGAGCTCGACCGCGCCGAGCTCGACCGCGCCGAGGTGCCCGCGCCGGCGCGGACGCGCCGCGCG
>NZ_JACEXH010000077.1:0-15840 GCF_014525465.1 Actinotalea sp. JY-7885
CGCGTGGGCGGCCGCGGCGCCGACTGCGCTCGAGGCCGCGGAGGCGACCGCGGACCTGCGCCCGCGCGTCGGGCGCGCACGCCCGCTCGCCGAGCGCAGCGTGGGCTGGCCCGATCCGGGGGCGACGTCGTTCGCCCTCGTCGTCGACGCGTTGGCACGTCCCGTGGCCGAGGCGGGGGAGGGGCGATGACCGGCTGGCGGGTGGTCGTCGGGTCCGACGATGCCGGGCTCACCTACAAGGACGTGCTCGCGGACCTGCTGCGTGCCGACGCCCGCGTCGCGTCGGTCGAGGACGTCGGCGTGCGCCAGGGCGAGGTGACGGCGTACCCCCACGTCGCCGTCGAGGCCGCGAGGCGCGTGGCCGCGGGCGGGGCGGACCGGGCGCTGCTGGTCTGCGGGACGGGGCTCGGCGTCGCCATCGCGGCGAACAAGGTGCCGGGGATCCGCGCGGTGACGGCGCACGACAGCTATTCGGTCGAGCGGTCCGTGAAGTCGAACAACGCGCAGGTGCTGTGCCTGGGGCAGCGGGTCATCGGCGTGGAGCTCGCCAAGCGCCTCGTGACCGAGTGGCTCGACCACGCCTTCGACCCGGCGTCGGCCTCGGCCGAGAAGGTCGCGGCGATCGACGGCTACGAGGACGAGGCGGGCGCCGAGCAGCGCGCCGAGTGAGCCCGGGGCCGAACGGGTCGGGCCGCCGCTCGACCCGTTCGTCCCGCGCGTCGTCTGGTACAACGAGACCGGCGACGAGCGGAGGTGGCCGGGTGACGACTGACGCGCGGCGGCACACCGTGCTCGCCACGGCGCAGAGCGAGGGCTTCGGCTCGCTGCTCCGGCGCCCGACCTCGCGCAGCGAGCGGTTCGCGATCGGGCGCGGGCTGCGGCGACAGGTGCCCCGGCGCACGCTCGGGGACTGGGAGGTGTCGGCGGACCGCCGCGACCCCGTCGCGCTGATCCAGGAGTCGCACGACGGCAGGCTCGCGGAGCTGGTCCCGATCCGGGTCGCGCGCATGATGACCTCGCCGTACGGGTTCCTGCGTGGCACGGCCGTCGTCATGGCCGCGGACGTCGCGGGGCTTCCGGCCACGGGGATCACGCCGGTGATCTGCGGCGACGCCCACCTCGGGAACTTCGGGTTCTACGCCTCGCCCGAGGGCGAGCTGGTGATCGACCTCAACGACTTCGACGAGGCCCACCCCGGCGCGTGGGAGTGGGACCTGCGTCGGCTCGTGGCGAGCATCTGGGTGGCGGGACGCCAGAACTCGGCGAGCGAGGACCAGTGCGCCGACGCCGTCCGCTCGTGCGTGGCGGCGTACCGGGCGGAGGTGGACTTCCTCGCCGAGCAGCCGCTGCTCATGCGCTCCTACAACCGGCTCGACGTCGAACGGCTCCACGAGACGGCCACGGAGAAGACGCTGCGCGACGAGATCGAGCGCGCCGTCCGCCGCGCGAGGACCAGGACGAGCGACCGCGCGCTTCCGCGCTTCACGCACGAGCACGAGGGGCGGCGGCGGATCGTGGACCAGCCGCCGCTCATCACCCACGTCCCGGACGACGACGCCGAGCACCTCGCCGCGGCCCTGGACGGGTACCTCGAGACGCTCCCACCGCACTGGCGCCGGGTGCTCGGGGGGTACACGCTCGTCGACCTCGCGCAGAAGGTGGTGGGCGTCGGCAGCGTCGGGCTGCGCGCCTACGTCGCGCTGCTCGAGGGCAGCGCGCCCGACGACGTGCTCTTCCTCCAGCTCAAGCAGGCGCGGCGCTCCGTGCTGGCGCCCTTCGTCCACGGCGACTCCGCGTGGCACGCGCACCAGGGCCAGCGGGTGGTCGAGTACCAGCAGGCGCTGCAGACGGTGAGCGACCCGTTGCTCGGGTGGACCACGGCGGGGGACCGGCAGTACTACGTCCGCCAGTTCCGGAACATGAAGGGCACCGTGCCGCTGGACGCGATCGACGCCGCGGCGCTGGCCGACTACGCCGGCATCGTCGGGCACCTGCTCGCCAAGGGGCACGCGCGCACCAGCGGGGCGTCCATGATCGCCGGGTACGCGGGCCGGTCCGACAAGCTCGACCGGGCCATGGTCCGCTTCGCGCGGGCCTACGCCGACCAGACGGAGCTCGACCACGCGCAGCTGCTGCGTGCCGTCCGGCGCGGTGCGCTGCCCGCCGCCGAGGGCGCGTGGGACCAGGTCGGCAACGCCTTCCGGCCCTAGCGGGCGGAGGTGCGCGGCCGGGTCCGGGTCGGACCGGCTCCGTGCGGCCCGGCCACGGCCTCAGCCCAGGGCGCGCTCGCTGTTGGGCGTCGGGCGGCACACCAGCACCGGGCACGGCGCGGAGTGCTGCACCCGCGAGGCGGTGCTGCCGAGCAGGATGGTGCGGGTCAGGCCGCGGCTCCCCGAGGCCAGGGAGATGAGGTCGGCGTCGACGTCCTCCGCGGCGCGGATGATCTCCTGCGCGGGGGACCCGCTGCGGATCTCCTTGTGGATGCGCGGGCCCCAGCCCTCGAACTCGGCGGCCACGATGTCGACCGCCGCCCGGGCCTCGCGGACGAAGTTGAGCTCGGTGAGCGGGGCCGGCTCCTGCGGACCCAGGTCGTTGGCGAACGGGACGGCGGCGTAGGGACTGACCACGGCCACGACCGTCACGTCGGTGATCTCGCGGGAGTCGGCGATCCACTGGAACTGCCGGGCCGCGACCAGCGAGGCCCGCGAGCCGTCGGTGGCGACGATGACGTGCATGGGTCAGAGCTCCTTCGTCGTGGTGGTGGGCGCGCCGGGGACAGCAGCCTGCCCGGTGCCCCCCGGGCCGGGCTGCCTGCCGGCGCGGAACTTCTTGAGCAGGTACAGCACCAGGCCGACGGCGAGCAGCCCGCCGACCCACAGCAGCGCCGCCGGGTCGTCGATCAGCGTGTACACCAGCACGAGCAGGTTGCCGGCGATGCCGGCGATGAGCAGCGGGGTGTTGGCCCGGTAGGTCCCCGGGGCCTCGTCCCGGCCGCGCAGCCTGAGGCAGGCGACGATCACCAGGGCGTAGATGAACAGCAGGAAGACGACGGTGACCGTCGCGAGGCGGTCGACGACGTCGAGCTGCTCGTCGACGGGCAGGGCGGACTGGGTGGACCGGACCGCCGCGCCGATGATCAGCAGGGAGCCGACGACGAGTGCCCCGAAGATCAGCGCGACGTACGGGCTGCGGCGCGCGGGGTGCAGCTTGGCGAAGACCGACGGCACGACGCCCTCGCGGGCCATGCCGTACAGGATCCGCGACTGCGCGACCACGGTGACGAGCGCGGTGTTGCTGATCGCGATCATGGCGACGAGCCCGAACACGACGAGCATCACCGTGGCGGGGACGATCAGCAGGTCCGCCTCGATCACCGCGAGCAGCGTCTGCCCCGCGAGCTCGTCGATGGGGACGGTGAGGGCGGCGGCGACGGAGACGAGCACGTAGACCACGCCGGCGGTGAGCATGCCGCCGATGAGCGCCCGCGGGAACGCGCGGGAGGGGTCGATGGTCTCCTCGGCGACGTTGGCGGCGTTCTCGAACCCCGTCATGGCGAAGAAGGCGAGGGAGACGCCGGCGAGCACGGCGATGACGGGCGAGCCCTCCGCGCGGAACTCCAGCAGCACGCCCGGGTCGTTGACACCCTGCATCACGGCGATGACGCCGATCGCGACGACGACGACCAGGCCGCTGAGCTCGATGAACGTCATGATGACGTTCGCCACGACGGACTCGGTGATCCCGATGAGGTTGACGACGGTGATCACGGCCACGAAGACGAGCGCGACGACGGCCGCCACCCAGACGGACTCCTCCGGGATCCCCACCACGCCGCTGAAGTACCGCACGAAGCCCGAGGCCAGGGATCCGACCGCGGCCATGTTGGCCGACAGCATGCAGATCGTGATGAAGAAGGTCAGCAGCGGGTTCCGGAACGCCTTGTTGATGTAGAGCGAGGCTCCGGCCGCCTGCGGGTACTTCGTGACGAGCTCGGCGTACGCGAGGCCGGTGACGGCCGCGATCGCGACGCCGACGAGGAAGGCCATCCAGAAGGCCCCACCGACCGCCGCGGCGACGAGCCCGACGAGCACGTAGATGCCCGAGCCGAGCACGTCGCCGACCACGTAGAAGTACAGCTGCCGCGCGGTGATCGAGCGCTTGAGCTCGCTGCGCGTCCCGGCTTCCGCCGTCGCGGGAGTGGTCATGCTCGACCGTAGGTGATCTGTGTGACATGCGCGCGTCGTCGGGGTTACGACGTCGTGCGTGATCGCGGCGGCGCCGAGGGTGCGGCGCCCAGGGAGGTCAGGCGCCCTGCTGGACCACCTCGAACGGTGCGCGACCCGAGACCCGACCCTCGATGCCCGCGGTCACGAACTCCTTCGCCCGCGCGACCGCCGGGCCGACCTCGGCGCCCTTCGCGAGCTCCGCGGTGATCGCGGCGGCGAGGGTGCAGCCGGCCCCCGCGACGCGCTCGCGACCGACCTTCGGCGTCCTCAGCACCGTGACGTCGTCGCCGTCGAGCAGCACGTCGACGGCGTCGTCGCCGGGCAGCTCGACCCCGCCCTTGGCCACGACGTACCGCGGACCGAGCTCCTGGATGCGCCGGGCCGCCTCGGTGAGCTGCTCGACGGTCTCGACGCTCTCCATGCCCGACAGGGCGCGGGTCTCGAAGAGGTTGGGCGTGACCACCGTGGCGAGCGGGAGGATGTGCTGGCGCAGCGCGTTGTCGGTGTCGAGCGCCGCGCCGGGCTCCTGGCCCTTGCAGATCAGCACCGGGTCGAGCACGACGTGCCGCCACGGCTGCCGCCGCAGCCCTGCGGCCACGACCTCGATCGTCGCGGGCGTGCCGAGCATCCCGATCTTGACGATGTCCAGCTCGTAGGCCGCCGTCGCCGCCTCCATCTGGGCCGCGATGACCTCGGGCGGCACGGGGAAGAAGCGGTGCCCCCAGTCGTTCGCCGGGTCGAACGAGACGATGCAGGTCAGGGTGCCCAGCCCGAAGGCGCCGAGCTCCTGGAAGGTCCGCAGGTCCGCCTGGATGCCGGCGCCCCCCGTGGCCTCGGATCCGGCGATGACGTACGCGAGGTCGACCACGGGTGACTCCTGTCGGTGTGCTGTCGGCGTGCTGCCACCAAGACTGTCACGCCGACGCGGTCCCTGCGGTCGCCGTCCCACCGCGCGTCCACCCCAACCCCGGCCACCTGGCGAGGTCGCACGTCTGCAGCGAGGACGCACGTGCGCATGACCGTCGTCGGTGCGGATGTGCGACGTCGACCTTTGGGCGGGCGGTCGTACATTGGGTCATGCTCACCGGTGCGCACACCCTCCTCTACTCGAGCGACCCCGCGATGACGCGGAGGTTCTTCCAGGAGGTGCTGCGGTGGCCCTGTGTCAGCGAGGGTGAGACCGACGAGCCCGAGGAGTGGCTGATCTTCCGGACCGGTCCCAGCGAGCTGGGCGTCCACCCCACGGGTGGGCCGACCGGTGAGACCTGGGGACCCGAGGGGCAGCACCGGGTCGCCCTCATGTGCGACGACCTCGAGGCCACGATGGAGGAGCTGGGCGGCCGAGGGGCACGGTTCGACGGCGAGCCCCGCGACATGGGCTTCGGGACGGGGGTCGACATGCTCGTCCCGGGCGCGGGCCGCATCCTCGTGTACGAACCGAGGCACCCGATCGCGCTTCACCTCTGAGGGCGCGACGCGGGCTGCACGCCAGAAGGCCGTCGCCCACGAGGGGCGACGGCCTTCCGGCTGTCTGGTGGAGGTGGCGGGAATCGAACCCGTCGGGAGCTGTTGGGACGTGGTGGTTCGAGGCGCTGACCTGGGGGAACGCTGCGAACGGTTGTGGTCCCGGCGGCTCGGATCGACCGCGTTCGTTGACGGCGTCAACATGTCCAGGTGGGCTCGACTGCGCCCCGTGGAAGTGATGCGCGGTGTCTCCGTTGCGCGTCAGGGCGCGACGTAGAAGACGCCGTCGACGTCGCACCATTGGGCGCGTAGTCGGCATCCAGCGGCTCCTCGTTGAAGCCGCCGCCGAGGCTGATGCTGCTGCCGTCCGTGTAGGGCCTGCGGTTGTAGGTCAGGGTCGTGCCGTCCCACGTTGTCCGTGGTCTCTGGAAGATCGGCAGCCACGTCTGGCCGAACTCGTCCGCGATCACGACACAGGAGTCGGACACCTGCACGGTGCCCTCGAGGAGGGCGCTGTCGCCACCGTCGCTGCTGGGGGTGACGTAGGCAACCGGTCCGCCCTCGGCGGTGCCCGTTCCGCCCGCCGGCGTCGAGCACGCTGACAGCAGCAGCGCGAGGACCGTTCCGGCGGAGAGCACGGCGGCTTGCCCCAAACCCGGATGTCTCACGTGACGAGGCTAGTCGTCGCAGGCGACGTGCCGCGGGGTAGCCCAGTCGCGCGGCCGTCGTCGTCACCGCGGACAGCAGGCCGTGCACATTCGTCATCGTCTCGGGGGACAGCCCCTTCTCAGCCATCGCCCGCACCGACCCGGCGACGTGCCGGTCTCTCATGGCGGCCACCGGGTAGGGCGAAGCGCGGGGGCAATGTGGTTCGCGGCCGGCCGCGGTAGTGCGAAAGAGTGTCCGAGCCTGCGCCGGTGAGCAGGTCGATGTGCTCAGTGATTGGCTCGAGCACCGTGGGGCCGGGTCGACGCACCGCCTCGGCGGTCGGCCATGTCGGCCGACGAGTCCCGCGCTCATCGTCCCGCCTGGCGCCCCGCCCCGGACGTCGGGCGAGGTCGCACGGCTGCAGCGAGGCCGCACATGCGCAGGACCGTCGTCGGTGCAGATGTGCGACGTCGACGACCTCGGTGGGCGTGGGGGGCGTCAGGGCACAAGAAGGGCCGCCACCCCTGGCGAGAGGGATGACGGCCTTCAAGGTCGTGACCACCCGTGGGCGGTCACAGCGTGGAGGTGGCGGGAATCGAACCCGCGTCCGATGGCAGTGAAACAGGTCTTCTCCGGGCGCAGTCTGCTGAAGATTTTCTCAGCCCCAGCGATCACGCAGACGAGTCGCTGACGGGCTCAGCCGTCTGAAAGTCCCCGCAGCGCCGACGGCGAACGCTGCGAGCAGTGGCTTCCTAGATGACGCCAGACTCTGAGTCGGAAGCTACCTCAGGCTGACGGACTTCAGGACTCGCTCAGGCGGCGAGTGCGAAGTCGGTGCGCTTGGAATCGGCACCTATTGGTTTGCAAGGAGCGTTAACGAGATAACCCTGCATCCTCGGCCCGCTTCTCCTGGAACGACGACCATCGTCGAAACCGATCACCCCCTGTGCAGTTGTCAAGCACTCGCGTCCGGACCGGGGTCCGCGCAGCGAGCATGTCGATCGTACGCCACAACGCGCCCGCTGGCGCCGGGATTCCCGGCCGGCGGGGCGCGCTGCTCGCGAGCGTGATGGCGGGCCGGGGGGCGGTCAGCCGGCCGTCGCGTCGGGCTCGAGCTCGACGACCAGCTCGATCTCGACGGGTGCGTCGAGCGGCAGGACGGCGACGCCGACGGCGCTGCGGGCATGGGCCCCGGCGGCGCCGAAGACGGCCTGCAGCACCTCGCTGGCACCGTTGACCACGACGGGCTGGCCGGTGAAGGACGGGTCGCTCGCCACGAACCCGACGAGCTTGACCACCCGGCGGATCCGGTCGATGCCCCCGGCCTGCGCGGCGGCGGCGGCGATCGCGTTGAGGGCCGCCTCGCGGGCGAGCAGGGTGGCCGCCTCGGGGGCCACGCAGCCGGGTCCGTGACCGACCTTGCCGCGGGCGGTCAGGGCGCCGTCGACCAGCGGCAGCTGGCCCGAGGTCCACACCCAGGAGCCGGAGCGCACGGCGGGTTCGTACGCCGCGACGGGCGTGGCCACGGCCGGCAGCTCGAGCCCGAGCCCGGCGAGCCGGTCGGAGTGCGTGGTGGGGGTGGCCGGGAGGTCGGTGGTGGTCATGGTGTGCTCTCCAGGTGGTCGGCGGGCGGTGCCCGCCGGTGGGGGTGAGGGGGTGGGGCGGCCTCGCCGCCGTCGTCGCCGACGAGGCCGCCCCGGTGGTCAGCTCTCGACCGTCGCGGCCGTGCGCTGCTCGGCCCGCGTCTTGAACCGGAACGCCACGTACAGGACACCGATCCAGATCGGGCCGACGTACAGCGCGTACCGGAAGTCGGGCAGGACGCCCATGAGGACGACGACGCCGGCGAGGAACGCCAGCACGATGTAGTTGGACACGGGGTAGAACGGCATCTTGAAGCCGAGCTTCTCGACCTCGGTCGCCCCGATTCGCTTGCGGAACTTCATCTGCGTGATGACGACCATCGTCCAGTTGAAGATGCCCGCGATCAGGGCCACGGCCATGAGGTAGACGAACACCTTGCCGGGGACCAGGAAGTTGAGGAGCACGGCGAAGGCGGTGACGGCCGACGAGGTGAGCACGCCCGCCATGGGTGAGCCGTTGCGGTTCAGCTTGCCCAGGTACTTGGGCGCGTTGCCCTGCTGCGCGAGGCTGTAGAGCATCCGCCCGTTGCTGTAGAGGCCGCTGTTGTAGGCCGAGACCGCCGCCGTCAGGACGACGACGTTGAGCAGGACCGCCGCACCGCTGATGCCGATGTTGTCGAAGATGAGGACGAACGGGCTGCCACCCTCGCCGATCTGGTTCCACGGGAAGATGCAGAGCATGACCAGGATCGCGCCGACGTAGAAGATCAGGATCCGGTAGACGACCTGGTTGATGGCCTTGGGGATGGTGCGCCGGGGGTTCTCGGCCTCGCCGGCGGTGATGCCGATGAGCTCGACGCCGCCGAAGGAGAACATCACCACCGCGAGCGCGGTCACCGTGCCCCAGACCCCGTTGGGGAAGAAGCCGCCGTGCTCCCAGAGGTTGGAGACGCCGGTCGCCTCCGACCCGTCGACGCCGAACATCACGATCACGGCACCGAGGGCGATCATGGCGATGATCGCGACGACCTTGACGATCGCGAACCAGAACTCGAACTCGCCGTAGGCCTTGACGCTGGTGAGGTTGACCACCGTCACCAGGATGAGGAACAGCGCCGCGGAGACCCACGTCGGCACGTCAGGGAGCCAGAAGTTGACGTAGATGCCGACGACGGCCAGCTCGGCCATGCTCACGGCGATGTAGTTGAACCAGTAGTTCCAGCCGGAGAAGAAGCCTGCGAACCGGCCCCAGTTGGTGAACGCGTAGTGGCTGAACGCGCCGGACACGGGGGTGTGCCACGACATCTCGCCGAGGGCACGCATGATCAGGAAGATCATGGCGCCACCGATCAGGTACGCCAGCGTGATCGACGGGCCGGCCATCCCGATGCTCGCCGACGAGCCGTAGAACAAGCCGGTCCCGATCGCCCCGCCGAGCGCGATCATCTGGATGTGTCGGTTCTTCAGCCCTCGCCGAAGGCCGCCGTTCTCGGTGGGGGCGTCGTCGCCCCCTGCCGGAGCCGGGGGCGGCTCGACGGACGCCGCCGTCCCCTCGCGTGCCTGTGTGGTCATGGTCGTTCAAGTCCCTTCGTCGTTGAAAGGCGGCCGAGGCCGGGACGAGGGCCGACGTCGTTCGGACGACGGCCCCCGTCCCTCACCGGTGCCGGTGGGGAGGTCCGGGCGAGTCAGTCGACCGGCTTGAGGTGCGAGGTGAAGTGGCGCAGGACCTTGGGCTCCCACGTGATCTGGTAGCCGCGGACCTCCGAGGCGCGGTCCTTGACGGCCTTGAGGGCGTCGGCGACGACGTCCAGGTGGGCCTGGGTGTAGACCCGGCGCGGGATCGCCAGGCGCGTGAACTCGAACGGCGCCCGCTGCTGCTCGCCGGTCTCGGGGTCGCGGTCCATGAGGAACGAGCCGATGTCGCACGTGCGGATGCCGGCCTCGATGTACAGCTCGATGGCGAGCGCCTGGCCCGGGAACTGGTCGTACGGGATGTGGGGGAGGAGCTTGCCGGCGTCGACGAACACGGCGTGGCCGCCGACGGGGTTCTGGAACGGGATCCCGTACTCGGTGAGCCGGGCGCCGAGGTACTGCATCTGCCCGACGCGGTAGCGCAGGTAGTCGTGGTCGAGACCCTCGTACAGGCCGGTGGTCAGGGCCTCCAGGTCGCGGCCGGCCAGGCCGCCGTACGTCAGGTAGCCCTCGAAGGAGATGACCCGCGTCTTGATGGCCTCGACGAGCGGTCCGTCCTCGCGCACCGCGAGCAGGCCGCCCATGTTCACCAGCGCGTCCTTCTTGGCGCTCATGGTGAACGCGTCGCCGTAGCTGAACATCTCGCGCGTGATCTCGAGGGGCGTGGCGTCGGCGAACTCGGCCTCGCGCTCCTTGATGAAGTACGCGTTCTCGGCGTAGCGGGCTGCGTCGATGACGACGAGGATGCCGTGCTCGCGGGCGAGCGCCGCCGTCTCGCGCATGTTCGCCATCGAGACGGGCTGGCCACCGACGCTGTTGTTCGTGATCGTCATGACGATCGCGGCGATGTTCTCGGCGCCGTGCTCGGCGATGAGCGAGCGGAGCCGGGGCACGTCCATGTTGCCCTTGAAGTCGAAGTAGGCGCCCGAGTCGAGCCCTTCCGGGCAGACGCAGTCGATCGCCCGGCCACCCGCGAGGCCCACGTGCGCCCGGGTGGTGTCGAAGAACATGTTGGAGATGACGTACTGGCCCGGGGTGACGATCAGCGGGAAGAGGACCTTCTCGGCGGCACGGCCCTGGTGCACCGGCTGGATGTACTCGTAGCCGAAGATCTCCTTGCCGGCCTCCAGGAGGCGGAAGTAGCTGCGGCCGCCCGAGTACGACTCGTCGCCGCGCATCATCGCGCCCCACTGGGCGTCGCTCATCGCGCCCGTGCCGGAGTCCGTCTGCAGGTCGATGTAGACGTCCTCGGCGGACAGCGAGAAGGCGTTGTAGTGGGCGTCCCGGATGAACGCGGCCCGCTCCTCGCGGGTGGTCATCTTGATCGGCTCGACCATCTTGATCTTGAAGGGCTCGGGCAGGTACCGCATGGTCCGTCTCCTCGTGTCGCCGCCGGCGCAGGGCTCCGACGTCCGGCCGCAGGGCATACACCCCGCGTTGAATCCATCAACTGCTGGTGCGACAGTAGCCACTTACGTTGAAGTATTCAACAAGGTGTGAGGGCTTCAACTCTGTGTCATGCTGATTGCTCCACAGTGGAGAGGTCACGAGGATGACAAGTCGCGAGCAGCCCGCAGCAGGACCTTCGGCACTCGAGGCCGACCAGGCGCTCGCGGTGCTGGGCGCGTTGGTCGAGCCCCTTGCCGCCGCGCTGCCGGGCGACGCCGAGGTCGTTCTGCACGACCTGCGCCGGCTGCCCAACTCGATCATCGCCATCGCCGGTGACGTCACCGGGCGCGGCGTGGGGAGCCCTGCCACCGACCTGCTGCTGCGCCGGGCTGCCGACGGGACGCTCGCGACGAACGTCGGCTACGAGACGCGCCTGCCCGACGGCCGGGTGCTGCTCTCGACCACCATCGTGGTCCGCGACAGCGCCGGCACACCCGTCGCCGCGCTCTGCATCAACAGCGACGTGATGATCTGGCAGGCGGTCAAGGCCATCGCCGAGGCGATGCTCCCCGGCACCACGGCGAGCGCAGGCACCGCCGAGCCGGCCGAGAAGTTCGTCCACGACATCGACGAGCTCGCGCAGCACCTGCTCACCGAGACCATCGACGCGTGCGGCGTCCCGGTCGAGCTGATGCAGAAGAAGCACAAGCTCGCCGTCGTCGGCGACCTCAAGAGCCGGGGCTTCTTCCTGCTCAAGGAGAGCGTCGAGATCGCCGCCCAGGCGCTTCAGGTGACCCGGTTCACCATCTACAACTACCTCAACGAGCTCGGCTCCGACGACGCCGACGGTGAGTCACCGGCCCGCGGGAGGTCGTGACCGGGGTCCGCGCGCCGTCCGGTCAGTCGGGCTTGGCCGTGTACAGGCGGTCGTCCGCCACGGCGAACCAGTCCTCGAAGCTCTCGCCGGACCAGGTGGCGACGCCTGCGGACCAGTCGCACAGGTCACTCCGCATCCGGGACAGCACCGGCTGCGCCCCGTCGGCGTCGGTCCGTGGCATGAGGACGACGAACTCGTCACCACCGAAGCGCCCGACGACGTCCTCCGGTCGCAAGGTCTCCTGCCAGCTCCGGGCGAGGCCGGACAGGACGGCGTCGCCGGCGGTGTGGCCCCGCTCGTCATTGATGGCCTTGAAGTCGTCCAGGTCGACGATCGCCAGGCTCAGGGGTTGGCCGGTGCGCCGGGCGCGCGCCATCTCGAGCTCCGCCGCGACCCGGAACGCCCGGCGCGACAGGACGCCCGTGAGCTCGTCGGTGGTGGCCTCGAGCCGGAGGTCGACGATCCGGCTGTTGAGCACGAGCGCGACGCACGCGAACGTCACGACGAGGAAGAACCAGGTCTGCGACGCCGACCCCGCCCCGGCGGCGACGAGCCCGCCGGCGAGGGCGACGGCCATCCAGGCCAGGTGTCGGAGCAGCACCCGCCGGCGGTGGAACACCGCGCTGTAGGTGGCTGGCCACAGGAGCGCGACGCTCGTGGTCACGATGCCGTGCGGCGTCGTCGCCTGTGCCACGCACAGGGCGATGAGCCCCGTGGCGAGCGCGGTGACGGCATGCAGGTGGACCCGGCGGACGCGGTCGGCGGTGAGGTGCAGGACCGCACTCAGGACGAGGGCGAGGGTCGCGAGCGCCGCGCCCAGCTCACGTGGCGCCGTCGGGCTGAACGGGACCACGACCGTCACGGCCGTGACGGCGCCGACCCACAGGCAGGCCAGGGCGAGCACGCGACCCTCGTCGCGACGGGTGAGCACGCCCAACCCTCGTACCCGACCCCGAAGCACGTCGTCTCCCCGCACCGTCCGCAGAACCTCTACCCGGTGAGAGGATCGGCACCCGTACGGGTGCAGGTGAGCGCCGACGTGGACCGATCGGTGATCACCAGGTGCCGCCGCCTCCGCCGCTCACGCCGGCGCCGGAATACCCGCCGCCTCCCGACGAGCCCGACGAGCCCGACGAGCCGGGTGTGGGCGCGCTCAGCGCGCTGCCGGCGACCGCGGTGAACGAGGCGAGGTTCAGGGCGAACCCGTCGTCGGAGCTCCAGAACGCCGCGTGCGGGGACAGGCCGACGTACCAGCCCGGCTCGGGCACGGCGTGACCCCGGGCGGCGAGGTCTGCGAACACGCGGGCCCAGCGCTCGGTGAGGCCGAAGGCGACCGCGTAGGGCAGGTACCTGCTGAACAGGTCCTCGCCCTCCTCGAACCGGAGCTGGTCGGCCTCGGCGGTCGCGAGGTAGCGGCGGAAGCCCTCCGCCTGCGCCAGCACCGCGGAGCCGTCGGCCGTGCGGGCGGGAGCCGCGCGGGTCAGGGCCGTCATCACGACCCCGACCACCAGCACCGCGACGCCCACGAGCGCCCACGAGGTCCAGATCGCCAGCGCCGCCGTGAGCAGCACGCCGAGCAGGATGAGGCCCACGCCGGTCAGCGCCCACCGGGTCCGCACGGTGCGTGGGTTGCCGCGGAACCAGCCGCGCTCCGTGACGTCGTCGTACAGCTCGCCCTGGATCTTCGTCATCGAGCTCGAGAACGTGGTGCGCAGCTCGGAGAGGAGGACCGCCACGCGGTCGTCGAAGAGCTCGTCGAGGACGGTCCGCTCGAACGGCAGCAGCTCGGGCCCGGGGTCCGCCTTCTCACGCACCAGGCGCCAGTCGCGGTCCTTCGCGGTGGCGTCGGGGCCCGACGCCTCCTCGATCCGTAGGTAGCCGCGCACGGCCAGGTCGATGACCGTGGCCGTGACGTCGTGGGGATCCGCATGCTCGTCCACGAGCGTGCCGAGCTGGCCGGGCCGGAAGCCCTCCGGCGGGGTGAAGCGGACGGTGACCGGCGTGCGCCGGCGTGCGCCGGTCGTGGCCTCCTGCCCGGGAGCGGGCTGCAGGCCGGGAGTGAGCCCCACGTACTGCTCGTCGCGTCCGCGCGTGGTCGCCCGGCCGGCGACGAGCGCCGTCCCACCGACCAGGACCAGGAGCGTCGCGACGCCCGTACCGGCGTCGAGCGCGAACGCGCGGCCGAAGGACCAGCGGTCCTGCAGGATCGGTGCCACCCCGCCGAAGGTGCCGGCGGGGAAGGTGGCGACCACCGTGAGGCCGTCGCCCGGCTCGACCAGGTCCTGGCCGAACACCGCCGTCGTGCCGTCCGCGTCGGCCCGCGTGCACGGCTCCGTGGAGCGGCTGGGCCCGGTGGCGCAGTCCGCGGTGACGACGTCGCTCGGACCCGTGACCGCGACCGTGACGTCCTCGACCGGGATCTCCCAGCCGCCGAAGACGTTGAGGTGCAACTCGTCGTCGCCACCCGTGAGGTCGGCGGAGTTGATCCAGCCCTCGACCTCGTACGTCAGGCGGTAGCGGTGCAGCCCCGTGATCTCCTCGTCCTCGTCGCCGACCCGGACGACGAGGAGCGGGCCGTCCTCCTCGACGTCGACGTCGTCGGGCGCACCCGAGGGAGACTCCGCCTCGATGCCGGTGATCCGGTAGACGCGATCCTGCTCGTCGTCCCACCGCTGCTTGACGAGCCATGTGAGGTACGGGCCGTGGTTGGCCGTCGTGCCGAAGTCGACCTCGAGGTCGAGCACGACATCGGCCGAGCCGTCCCGGTCGAGCGTGACGTCCATGGCGTAGCGCGTGACGACGTCCTCGGGGTCGTTGCCGGACTCGTCGTCGGCGACTGCCGGTGCCGCGGCGCCGAGCTGCACGCCGACCGCCGCGAGCACCGCGACGCCCACGAGGGCCGAGGAACGTGTCCGCCAGCGGGCGGCGCCGCGCGCTCGTGCCATCAGCCGTGCTTGCGCAGGCTCATCGCCGCCAAGGCCTCACGGTTCTCCTGGCGCTCACGCAGCGCGTGGCGCTTGTCGTACTCCTTCTTGCCGCGCGCGAGCGCGATCTCGACCTTGGCTCGCCCGTCGACGAAGTACAGGGCGAGGGGGACGATCGTGTGCCCCTTGCCCTGGCTCTCGCGCTCGAGCTCCTCGATCTCGCGCCGGTGCAGGAGGAGCTTGCGCTTGCGGCGAGGCGCGTGGTTGGTCCACGTCCCCTCCGTGTACTCGGGGATGTGGACGCCCTCGAGCCACGCCTCGCCACGCTCGACGCTCGCGAACCCGTCCACCAGCGACGCCCGGCCGGCGCGCAGCGCCTTGACCTCGGTCCCGGTCAGCACGAGGCCGGCCTCGAAGGTGTCGTCGATGTGGTAGTCGTGCCGCGCCTTCTTGTTCGACGCGACGAGCTTGCGTCCCGTCTCCTTGGCCATGGTCACAGGCTAGGGGATGGGCCCGACACGGGCCGCCGGAAAACCCTCAGCCGTTGATCAGCGGGCGCGGGTCACGCGTGTTGCCGTTGACGTAGACCTCGAAGTGCAGGTGGCAGCCGCCCGAGGTGCCCGTGTTCCCTGCGTAGCCGATGAGCTGGCCCTGGGAGACCTGCTGGCCCCCCGAGACGGCGAAGCTCGTCATGTGGTTGTAGCTCGACATGAGCGACTGACCCTGCCAGTAGCCGTGATTGATCATCACCTGGTTGCCGAAGCCGCTGCGTGCCCGCGCCCACTCGACCGTGCCGCTCGCGCCCGCGTAGAGCGGGGTGCCGCACCACGTGCGCAGATCGGTCCCGGCGTGCAGGCGGTAGTAGCCGAGGAGCGGGTGCAGGCGCATCCCGTAGTCGGACGTCACGTACATCGGGTTGACCGAGCTCGGGTTGATGAACGGCCGGCTCGCGCTCGAGCCGCCCGAGGGCGGCGGTGGTGCGGGCTTGCCCGCTGCGGCCGCCGCTGCCGCTGCCGCGGCGGCGTCGGCGCGCCGCC